>CADCQD010000001.1 GCA_902803485.1 uncultured Eubacteriales bacterium
CTCAGCGCCATCCTGATCCTTCGGACCGGCCAGAACGCGAAGATCAAGGGAGACGCCGCCATTGCCATGATCTCTGTGGGAGCGCTGGCGTTCGGCTATCTTTTGATGAACGTGTTTTCCACATCCTCCAATGTTTCCGGAGATGTGTGCAGCACTTTATTCGGCGCCCAATCCATTATGACGTTGAATAAAAAAGAGGTTTGGCTCTGTGTGGGGCTGTCCATTGCGGTGGTGGCCATTTTTGTCCTGTTTTATCAAAAGATCTTCGCGGTGACCTTTGATGAGAATTTCTCGAGAGCTGTAGGCGTCCGGGCGGAGAGTTATAATCTGATGATTGCGGTCGTGACTGCGGTGGTGATCGTCCTCGCGATGAACCTTGTGGGATCGCTGCTGATCTCCGCGCTGGTCATCTTCCCGGCGATCTCCGCCATGCGGCTCTTCCGGAGTTTTTTGAAAGTCACCATCTGTTCCGCGGTGCTTTCCGTGGCCTGCGCTTTTCTCGGGATCGTGATCTCGATTCTTGCAGGGACCCCCGTGGGCTCGACCATCGTGGCTGTGGACGTGATCGCGTTCGCGATATGCTGCATTATCGGTAAATTTGCCGGCGCCCGGGCGTAAGAATATACTGCCTGCGCATTCGTAAGAACATACTGCCTGCGCATCCGTAAGAACATGTTGCCTGCGCATCCGTAAGAACATGCTGCCTGCGCATTCGTAAAAACATGCTGCCTGCGCATCTGTAAGAACATGCTGCCTGCGCATTCGTAAGAACATGCTGCCTGCGCATTCGTAAGAACACACTGCCCGGAGTGCGCGTGCGTAAAGAGTGCCGGTACGTCCGGGGACTGGAACCATATCCGACATAAAGGCTGGGGTATATGAGAAAGAATAATGTATTTAAAGTCAGAAAGATCCTGACACATCGTTTTTTTGACCGCTGGACGATCCCCGGCGTGATCGTACTGGTGCTTCTGGGGATCCTGATCGGCCAGGTGGCGGCGGGAAGCATCGGTACTTTCCTTTCTGCCTCTTTCTTCGGCATGGGAAACAACATACCCCTGACCGGGTCTTTCATTGGCGGCACCTTTGGAAGTTTTCTGATCCTGTCGCTTTACTGGAGGCTCTTCTATCCCCAGTTTCACGGGTGCCTGCCCGGCGTACGCATGCGGTACTGGCTGATTTTCGCGGCGGCGGCTTCCCTGGTACTGCTGGCCGTGGCAGTTCTTATGATCCTGGTGCAGAAGCACGCCATCGGCGTTCCGCCGCTGGTGAACCTTTCGGCCGCGCTGATGGCCGGCTGCCTGGAAGAGGCGCTTTACCGCGGGATCGCCATATCCTATCTGATGCGCCAATGGCCCGGGGAGCGGGGGATCCTTCCTTCGATGGTTACGTCTTCCGCGATCTTCGCTCTGGCGCACTTCATGAATATTCTGAACGGCGCGCCTTTCGGGGTCACGGTGTATCAGGTTTTCTGCGCGTTTTGCATAGGGATGTTTTTGAGCGCGGTATTCCTGCGCTGCGGAAGCATCTGGCCCTGCGTCATCATTCATACACTGAACGACGTATGGGCGTTTATCAGCGTGGACGTTTATGCTGCCGGCGGTACCTACAGCGGGAATGCCGAGCTGGTGGCTTCTGACTATATTTTTATTGTATTTCTGATCCTGGCCGCGGCATTCGCGGTGTATATGGTACGGCAGAAATTCCGCGGGGAGATCGCCGTACTGTGGAAGAACAAATGGAGCTGAAGAAGATGATAAGAGAAGAGATCAGTCAGGACGTTGTCCGGATCCGTCTTACGGCGGAGGATACCGAAGGCTTCGCGCCGATGTCTTTTCAGGCGGCGGGGAAGGAATATCTGAGACAGACCGGCTGTGTGTTCACGCCCCGGCCGGTGTACCGCCTGAAGGACGCGGACGGCAGCGGCACCGTGCTGCAGACGGCCAATGGAGAGGTCGTGACGTTTGATACGGAAACTGCGGTGCATCTTCGTGACAGTTTTTCTGTGACGCTGCGCTTTGAGACCGACGGCGTGCAGATCCTGACCGGGCTTGGCGCCCATGAGGACGGGATCTTTGACTATGCCGAAAGATCAGAGCTTTTGTATGAACACAATATGAAGATTCCTGTGCCGTTCCTTCTCTCCAGTGAAGGCTGGGGGCTGCTGATCCTTGCGGACTGCGCCATGAAATACCGTGGAGAGGGGACGGCGTTTACTTTTGAGCTGGATGCCGCGGAGGCGGTTTCCTACCTGGTGATCCGGGGCAGCGGGTGCGCCGATGTACTGCGGAAGCTGGCTGGGATCGCCGGGCTTCCGGCAATGCTTCCGAAATGGGCTTTCGGCTATATCCAGAGCAAAGAGCATTATGAAAGCGCGGAAGAACTTATAGCCACAGCCGGTGAGTTCCGAAGACGCGGGCTGGGGCTGGACTGCATCGTGCAGGACTGGATGACCTGGAAGGATGGCTGCTGGGGAGACAAGACCCCGGATCCTGCCCGTTTTCCGGACGTTTGCGCATTGACGGACGACCTGCACAAGAAACAGGTGCATTTTATGATCTCTGTCTGGCCGAATATGGATCAGGGCCGGGACAGTGAAGAATTCGCGGAAGCCGGACTCTTCCTTCCGGCCAGCCGCATTTACAACGCGTTTTCAAAGGAAGCGAAGGATCTGTACTGGAAGCAGTGCCGCCGGTACTGGATGGATGGCGGCGCGGACGCTTTGTGGTGCGACAGCTGCGAACCCATCACAGATCCGGACTGGTGCGGAAATGAGAAGCGGGATCCGGAGACCCGGTACCGGCTGATCACGGAAGCATCCGCTCTCAGGATGGACCCGGAGACCATGAACCGGTACGCGGCGGAGCATCTCAGAGGCCTGAGAGAGCACTGGCTTCAGGATTTTCCGGAAAAACGGCCCATGCTCCTTTCCCGGAGCGGGGACCTCAGCGCCGGCGCTTTAGGCGCGGTACTCTGGTCCGGCGATATTTCCGCCCGCTGGGACGTGCTGGAAACGCAGGTGACGGAGGCTGTCCGCGTGAGCATGAGCGGTATTCCCTGGTGGACGGTGGACATCGGCGCCTTTTTTGTGGATAAGAAAGATCCGTGGTTCTGCGCCGGGGATTATCCGGAAGGAGTAAAGGATCCCGGCTATCGGGAGCTGTATGTCCGATGGTTCCAGTTTGGCGCGATGCTGCCGGTCTTCCGTTCTCACGGGACGGATACGCCCAGGGAACCCTGGCAGTTTGGCGGGGAGGACAGCCCGGAGTATCAGTGCCTCCGGGATGCGATCCGTCTGCGCTACCGGCTGCTTCCTTATCTGTACGCGTCGGCGGCGCAGACCTGCAGGGACGGCCTTCCCATGATCCGTTCCATGCTGGCGGCTTTTCCGGACGTACCGGAACTTGCGGGGATCCATGACCAGTATATGCTGGGCGATGCCCTGCTGGTGCGGCCGGTGACCTGCGCGCTTGCCAAAGGCGGAGATGAGACCCGGGTATTACTTCCGCCCGGGGGCTGGTATGATTACTTTACCGGGCAGTATTATGAGGGCAGCCGGAGCGTCCGGATATCAACACCCTTACCCCTGTTCCCGCTGTTTGTCCGCGCCGGGAGCATCCTTCCGCTTGCGGAAGGCGCGGAAAGCACAGCGGATCTCCCGTTCCCGGCCCGCGAACTCCGGGTATACTCCGGCGCCGATGGATGCTTTGATCTGTATGATGACGCGGGCGACGGCATGGAATACCTTAATGGCGCGTTCCTCCGGATCCCTCTGCGGTATACGGAAGAAAAGCAGCAGCTTCTTTTTGGCGAAGCCGAGGGAACGCTTCCCGTCGACTGTGATATCCGTGTGGAATTTGTAAGCGCGTCCGGGCCGGTCCGGGAATGTACGGTACATTATTCCGGCAGCCTGCAATCCGCGGATCCTGCGTTAAGTTCACAGGAGATTTGACATAATTGCGATCACATTATACGATATAATCAGAGTATATCAGTTCATTATAGGAGAGATTCTCCGTAGTCAGCGGTAGAAGAGATTTTCAGGAATCAGCGTAAGGAGAGAACTCCCGGAGTCAGCAGAAGAATAATATTCCAGAATCAATGGAAGGAGAGATGATATGTTGAAAAAGGTTTTGACTGAAAACGGCTGGGTGGAAGGACTTCCGGCCGCGGATCCGAGAATCATTGCGTTTAAAGGCGTTCCCTTTGCGGCGCCGCCCGTCGGAAACCTTCGCTGGCACGCGCCGGTACCTGCCAAAAACTGGGACGGCGTCCTGAAGTGCTGGAAATTCGCTCCGGTATCCATGCAGCTGAAACCCGGCCTGGATCCGAATGACATCTATGCCCGGGAGTGGAACGTGGATCCCGAGATCGAGATGTCGGAGGACTGCCTGTATCTGAACGTCTGGACGCCGGCAAGGTCCGCGGATGAGAAGCTGCCGGTCTTTGTCTGGTATTTCGGCGGCGGCCTGCAGGTCGGCAATACGCAGGAGATGGAATTCGACGGCGAGCGGATCGCGCGGCGCGGTATCGTTGTCGTGACCGTGAACTACCGGCTGAACGCCTTCGGATATCTTGCGCATCCGGAGATCACCGCGGAAAACCCGGAATTCCCGACCAACTTCGGCTATCTGGACCAGCGTTTCGGCACCATGTGGGTGAAGCGGAACATCGCCGCCTTCGGCGGTGATCCGGAGAACATCACCATCGGCGGCCAGTCGGCAGGCGGCGGAAGCACCATGGCGCAGGTCGCGTCTCCTCTGAACAAGGGATTGTTCCAGCGGGCGATCGTGGACAGCGGCCTGGAGCTCTGTCCCTATGAGAACGGGATGTTCGGCCATCTGAAGAGCCTTGCGGAGGCGGAAGAGACCGGCGTGAAGTTCTTCGACATCCTCGGCGTGAAGACGCTGGCGGAGGCCAGGGCGCTGGACGCGGAGTATATCCGGGATAAGTTTGTGGAAAGCAGGATCTGGCTCTCGCCCTGCTGCGACGGCTCCATGGTGACCGGACTTTCCAATGAGCTTTTCATGAAAAACGAAGTGAATGTGGTTCCTGTGATGCTGGGGCATACATCGACGGAATTCCCGTCCGCACCGCAGGTGAAAACCGTGGAAGAATTCGAAGCGTACGCGCGGTCACATTACGGCGATGACGCGGAGGAGTATCTTCGGATCTGCTCGTCCAGGACCGGCGCGATCAAGGAAATGCTCTACAAAGCCTCTGTCCAGCATATTGAGTTTTCCGCAAGACGCCTGGCGCACGCCAAGGCGGTGACGGGAGAGAAGACCCCCATTTATTACTGGGTGTTCGATCCGGAGATCCCGGGCTGGGACGATCCCGGCACCTTCCACTCCAGTGATCTGTGGTTCTTCTTTGAGACTCTGGCAAAGTGCTGGCGTCCCTTCACCGGGAAGCACTATGACCTGGCGCGGCAGATGTGCAACTATTGGGCGAACTTTATCAAATGCGGCGATCCCAATGGAAAGGACGCGGACGGAACAGACATGCCGTACTGGAAGCCCTATACGGACGCGGAACCCTGCCGTATGTGGTTCGGGGACAAGGCTTATACAGAGGAAAAGGGCCCCTCTGAACTTGTGGCTTTCCTGATGAAGGAAGCTGAAAAATAAAGAAGTGCTGTTATCAGGGGCTGGCAGCATCCCTGGCCAGCCCATAGCGGAGGAAAAATATGACAGAGGAGAAATTACTGGAAATTCTGAAGGACATGAGTCTGGAAGAAAAGATCTACCAGATGGTGCAGCTGCCGGGCGGCTTCTATAACAGCACGGCTGCGGACAGCGGCACGAGCCTGGACAGAGAGGTCTCTGAACAGGAACTGTATATGATGGGCAGTACACTGAATATCTGGGGTGCGGAGCAGGTGAACGCGATCCAGAAGAAGGCAATTGAATGCCAGCCGCACCATATTCCCATGCTGTTCATGATGGACGTGATCCACGGCTTCCGCACTGTTTTTCCGATTCCTTTGGCGCAGGGCGCCATGTTCGACCCGGAAATGGTCAGGAAGGGAACGGAGATCGCAGCCAATGAAGCTGCGGCTGCCGGTATTCATGTGGCGTTTTCGCCGATGCTGGACCTGGTGCGCGATGCCAGATGGGGCAGAGTCATGGAATCTCCGGGTGAAGATCCTTATCTGAACGGGCAGGTCGGACGAGCCTACGTTGAGGGCTTTCAGGGGAACGGCGCGGCCGACCAGTTTAAGAATCATGTGGCTTCCTGCATCAAGCATTTCGCGGGGTACGGCGCATCCACAGCGGGACGTGACTATACCGCGGCGGAATTGTC
>CADCQD010000002.1 GCA_902803485.1 uncultured Eubacteriales bacterium
CATCGTATCATTCTCCTTTCCCGGATCAGGCCCGGGTGATCGTTACGGATCCGTCCGGCTCTCTCCGGAACTGCTTCACGAAATTCCAGGCAAAGCGGTTGGTGAAAGGCCTGATCTCATGGGCATGATGCGTTACGCCCAGGAGGCAGGTATAGCAGTTCCCGTCTTCACTGTCATAATAATGCGCGGTATATACGCTTTCCGGGAACATCGGATCATGCAGGACTTCCGTCCGGTCGCCCCGGACCGCCATCAGCGGATCCTCCCACTGCTCCTTCTCCTCCAGCTTTACGTCAAACTGTTTCTTCAGCTTATTCACCTTTGCCACATACTGCAGCCTTTCGATGGCCCGTTCATGGTGCATCGGAAGTTCTACGCCGAAGGAATCCACACCGCCGATGTAGAACAGAGGCACCGGCGTATCCCGGTTCACTTCGGCTGTCTTCGCGCCAAAGCAGTTATTTCCCACATAATCGATGGCATCCATCGGAAGCAGAGCCGCGAACAGCTTCGGGCACTGCTCGTAGAGATCCCAGCTCTTGATGCCGCCCATGGAGAAGCCGGTGGCGTAGATCCGGGTCTCGTCAATGGCATACTCCTCCCGGAGATGTTCAATGAGTGACGCGACTTCTTTCGCGGAGACCCGGAGATGCATTTCGACAGCAACTGTAATAAAGCCTTCCTGCTGTCCGATCTCCGGCCATTCCGCAAGGGAAGCGGTGGCATAAGCCGAATCCCCGCCGCCGTGGAAGACCAGCATCAGCGGATGCTTTTCATTCTTTACGTCCAGGTTCCGGTCATAGAAGGTCACATAGCCGACCCTGTGCTCCTTCGTGCGAAGGAACATCATCCGCCGGCGGAAGATCTCATTATCATCGGAGATCGGAAGCATCACCGACTCCGCCTTCGCGATGATCCCCTCCGCCGCGTAATTGTAGGCGGGAAGGATCTTTCCGACCCAGCGGCGCCAGCATCCGGAAAACTCATAGAAATCGCGGTACAGATCCGTATCTTCCCGCGTAAGGAGCGCGCCGCAGCTTTCTTTCAGGATCCGGTCCGCTTCTTCCGGATTCCCGATGGATACGACATGGATATCATTCTTCTCCGGTTCCGGCATGATGCTGAGTCCGCAAAGCGTGGCCGAGACCATGGAAAGGTCCGCATGTCCCAGATCCCCGAGGACCGCCGCGCCTTCCACCTTCCGGAGATAATATTTCGCGATGTAGTCCGCGCCGCTGCCGAAGCCGTACGCGTACATCCTTACACAGGATCCGAGAATATTGAAGCTCTGTTCATCCGGAAGGAGGTCCGTTTTCATGACCGCCAGGCCGTCCCGGAAGTTTTCCTGCGCGATCCCGAGGTTTGCCGTGACGGCTTCATACGCGCCCCGGGCTTCGCCGGCAAAATCCTCTCCCCTGGGATTCACCAGGACAATGCCGGCGCCGTTTTCTTTTGCCGCGCGGAGCAGCCCGGTCTTCTCCGAAAGATCGCGGAGCCCCTCAAAATCCGTCTTCCTGTCAGGAAAGACCAGCAGCGTCGGCCCTGTAAAGCCGTAATTAATGAGATTGGACTGCACCTCGTTATGAGGCATATAGTAAAGGATCTGATATCCGTCCGAAGCGAACTCGTAATACACATCCTGATCCTCTGTCGTGATCATCTTCCTGATATGTTTAAAAGCCATGGCATTCACTCCTTTTTCATAATCAAGTAGCTATAGTATCATACAGCCGGCTCACGCTTTGTCCGGCATCGATCTGAACCAGCGGTCAAACACAGCTTCCGCGATCTTTTCGCCGCCGAAGTAATTGGGATGCACACCATCCCCCAGATGCATGCCTTCCTGCATAAAATGAGGATCATCCGGATCCCGCATCAGGGCTTCCAGATCGATCCAGTCGTCTGCCTCCGTTCCCCGGCGGATCAGATCATTCAGCGCGCAGCGCATGCGTTCACCCTCTTCTCTCCAGCCCATACCGACGCCGCCGAAGGGCCCTGTGGTCGATACATAGACGCGGGAACCCTTTGCTTTCGCCATCCGGATCATCTCCTGAAGCCCCGCAAAAATGTTCTCCGCGTTTTCCGGCGGTTCTTCCCGGAAAGCAAGCGAGTGAGAACAGTCATTCACTCCCTCGAGAATAAAGAGGACGTCCGGTGTAAAATCCTGATACAGGTCGTCCATAAGACGCGACTTTGCCGCGCGGCCGAACTGATGTCCCTCTCCGGGAGCAAAAGCGGCAGGCACTGCAGGATAATCCCGGTTGATGCGGTTGCCGTTGATGCCGCCGTTTGCCACCGTGATCTTTCCCGGATAAGCGCTGTAGAGGCGGCTGATCAGCGAATCGCAGTAGGTGGACATCGCGGTGACAGAATCCCCCATCAGAGCCAGGACCGTGACCTTCTCTTCTGTTTTTACCTGGATCTCAGAGAGGCATACCAGGAAATCCATCCCGTAGGGATCATTCGCGAGCATCGGGGAAAGTGTCTTCCGGTCCGCGGGAAAGGTCCAGTCGTTGACCCGGTAATCTTCCTTTTTCTGGGAAGCGTACCAGGAGCGCCGGGCGTAGGAGGTACAGACAGACCAGAAGGAGGTCTTTCCCCTGAAATACATTTTCACGATAAAATCATCATCAGGGGTCACTTCCGCCGTCGCGGGATCAGAAAACGGCGCTTCGCCTGCCGGAAGATACATTTCTTCCTTTCCCTCCAGTGTGATCCTGAAGGGTCCCCGTTTCTTTCCCGTGACCCGGTCCCTGAGCCAGAAATCCCCGTGGTCAATGACGGCGGGTTCCTGATTATAATAATTATTCAGCTTCAGGCGGACGCTGTTTCCCCGGAGATTATTCCGGATCACTGCCGTCTGTGAAATATTTTCAAAAGTGGCCACTGCGTGATTGTAATCCACCGCCACATAACTGAAAGCGGGTATCCACTGCTCCATTCTCATTTCTCCTGTGATCTTCGAATCCTTTACCGGAGGAATTTCCACATATCCCCCGTCGGCACGTATGTGACGGAAAGCTCCGGTCCCGCCAGTGCCTGCACCCACTCCTTCGCGTAGCGCATGCCCAGCTCTTCCCAGTTGAAATGCCCCAGGGGGACTACGGCTTTTTGCTGTCCGAGTTCCACCGCGTCGCGCACGTAGGAAAGCAGGGTCCAGTCAATGGTTTCACCGGGAAGGACGACGTCCACGTTCTGCTCCTCAAAATAGCGGATGATCTCCACGGAATATTCCTTCGGAAATCCCCTGTGGTTCATTTCAGGGTCCGGTCCCTGCATGGGATAAAGATGGCCGACGATCGCCAGCTTTTTCACCGGCATATCATCAGGTCCCACATATCTCACGCCGTTCATCCCGATGGTATCCTGAAGCGCGGCGAGCAGCTTCTGAAGAGTGGTTTCCTTTTCCGCAGGCAGCGTAACGATAAAATGCGCGAACATCCCCATGGACGTGTCGGTTTCGGCATATTCTTCCCAGCCAAGATACCTCAGAACACCGGTGAAGATGCCGTCCGGCCGGTGCGCGTGCATATGATCGTGGTCCCGCCAGACCGCGATCCCGTGTTCCTTCAGAAGGCGTTCCTTTTCCTCATAAACGTCGTTTTTAAAATCCTCGTTCCAGCCCGGCTTGTCCATGGAAGTATAATTGGTGGGCTCATGAACGATGATCAAGTTCGCGCCAAGTTCCGCTGCCTTCCTTACCACCTGGACCGTGGCGTCCATCGCGGTAACGATGCCGGTGCATTCGTCTGAGGGATCTCCGCATTTGAACTCGTCACAGCCTGCATAATCAGGCCCGAATTCCGGATGATACGCCAGTATTCTGTCGATTACTTCCTGGATCGTCATATTTTACCTCCTGTATCCCTGCTCACGCGTGATAAATGCTTTCCAGAGTTTCCCGGTTCCTGGAGAAATGCGAGAAGAACTCGAATGCCTGATAACTCATTTCCGGAGTCGGCCAGTGCGGCATGTTCATGGTGCACATCAGCCGGGTCCGGACCACGCCGTCCTCCGAAGGGAATGACGCGATATAATGGGTCAGGCCCTGGCGCTGCACCTTTTCACCGCAGCCCTCCATCAAAGGAATGCCAAGTACCGCTTCCGCGTCCGTCACGTCTTTCCTGTCCTTCATGGCCATCACGTCCTCCAGGGAGACCTCCCGGCCATGATTGACGCGGATCCAGGAATTCAGCCCGTCCACCAGATCCTTTGGCCCGCCGGGACGTCCCAGGAAACCCTGATAGTTATAGAAGGGGAAACGGAACCCGTCCAGTTCTCCGTAAATATTCATCACCGGCATATACGTACCCAGTCCCAGAGCGCGGGGCTTCCCGTCAAAGGGTTCCTGGGGTTCCGGCCCGATGGCTTCCTCGCAGAACGCGTTATCCATGGGTGCGCCGCAGGGTGCCACCGCGGCAAAGATATCCGGGCGCTTATTTCCAAGCATATTGGACATAAAACCGCCGTAGGAGAATCCGCAGGCATAGATCCGTTCCGGATCGACGGGATACAGTTCCGCAGCCTTTTTCAGGATCTCCTCAATGATGCTGTCCAGTTCAATGGAAGGTACGATCACGATCCATTCCCGTTTCGCGGCTTCCTGGACCCAGCCCCATCCGTCGATAATGGATATGGGATTAAAACCGCCGTGAAGTACGACGACACAAGGATATTTTCTGCCCGCGTTTTCCGGCCGGAACGCGGAAACGGGAACGAAGGAATTCCAGCGTTTTGCCAGGTTCTGCGGCGCGTCAAAGGGCGCGGGGTCATACTGGTAGCCGGTATCCTTTCCGTATTCGGACCAGCTCATGGGATCGTGTTCACCGTGAAACTCCTTAACCATTCCAAGCTTCGCGAAATACGCGATCACCTCCGGAGAATGATCGTCCCGGCTGATGGTTACAGGTTCCATCATCTTTCCGACCACCTCGATGTATCCGCCGTCCTTCAGCGCCTGAAGATCCACCTGATCATTGAAGGTGGTATACAGATCACGGATCCGGTCGATGCGGCCCTTTCCGTCAGTCATGACAAATTGTCTGTCCAGGATCAGATCCCTGGGATCGATCTTCGGCATTTCACGTCTCGACATAATGCTCACTCCTCCTCTTTTTTTCTCAGCAGCACCGTTTCCTTCCTGCCCCTGGAGAATACATGGTCGCTGTAACTTTCAATGACCAGGTCATTTCCCGCGAATTTCAGATCGAAATACTGCTCATTGCAGGTCTCCACCATCCGGAACGTCAGGCGGAGAAGGTCTTCTTCTTTCCATAAAGCGCTCGCGAGAGCGATGGACGCGATCCCCTCCACAGTATTTTCGATCCTTCTTCCGTCCATGGCGGCAATGATCCGCTTCGCTTCCCCTTTCGCGTTCACGGTATCCAGAATGACTCCGTGGGGATCAAAGGAAACGGAGAGGGTTTTTACGCCGTCATCCTTCGGATCACGCACAAAAGGATTGGACTGCTTGAATGCCAGATATCCTTCTGTCACCTCATAGCTTCCCTGAACACCGTCCTGCATCCCGGAGATCACGGAACGCTTCGGCGCGGGCAGGGAAAGCATGGACATCCGGCGGGCCAGGTGCCGCGAGGCTTCCGGATCTTCCAAAAGCGCGCCAGAATCCGGCGCGGGCAGGTTCCGGTACCATTCCCAGATCGTATCCAGGGTCTTCTGCGGCATCTCGCCGCCGGTGGCTCCGGAAGCATTCTCGGTAATCGCCAGGACCATCTGATATTTCGGGAATACGATGGTGAACTGCCCCATGGCGCCATCCGCGCGGTACACGCCTTCCGGACGGCACATCCAGATCTGGAAGCCGTAACCCACAAAGTTGTCTTCGGCAGGCGGATTCACTGCCCGCTCTGTGGCGGACTCGTTCTGAAGAGATGTGGCAAGACGCACATATTCCTCCGAAAGGATCCGTTCTCCTTCCCATACGCCTCCGTCCAGATACAGCTTCATCAGCCGGAGGTTGTCCTCGGTTGTCGCGAAGAGGCCTCCGCCGCCCATTTCCATTCCATCCTCCATGCAGATGCATTTCAGATTATCCGCGTCGATCCCGATCTTATCAAAAAGACGCGGCCTGAGGTAATCAATGAGCCCGAGTCCGGTCTTCTCCCGCACCATGGCGCCCAGAAGAGTCGAACCTGTGGAATTATACATAAAGGCGGTCCCGGGCTTATGTACGACCGGCGTTGCGAGGAACTGGCCGATCCAGTCCTCTCCGCCCATGGGCATCGTCTCCATGCCGCAGCCCATGCACAAAACGTCCCGGACCGTAAGCAGCTTCAGATTCTCCGAAGGATCCTTCGGCGCGCGGTCCGGAAAAATATCGATGACCCGGTCCGACAGGCTGAGGATCCCTTCCGTCACGGCGATCCCGACCGCCGTAGCCGCGTAAGTCTTCGTATGGGACTGCAGTCCGTGGACGAGGCCTGCGGCGTAAGGCGCCCACCAGCCCTCGGCAAAGACCTTCGAATCCCGCATGATCATCAGGCCGTGAGGTTCGGTCCAGCCTTCTTCCAGGCGGTCGATCAGCCACTCTATGGAGCCGGAGGGGATCCCCGCGGACTCCGGTGTACAGCGTTCAAATTCTTTACGCATAATCTTTCTCCCTCCAGTCAGGACAGCGCCCAGTCAAACGCCGGTACAAGGCAGGAATTCCAGAATTTCCAGTTGTGGATGCCGGGGGTGACCAGGTATTCGTGCCGGACGCCCTGTTCCGTAAGGAAACGGTCAAAACCATTGTTGGCTTCGATCAGGAAATCCTCCGACCCGCAGGCCATAAAGATACCGGGAAGCTCTTTTCCCTCCGCGATCCGCTGTTTCACCAGTACCTCCGGGTTATGATCCGTCTCCGCGGCCCTGGAAAGATCTCCGAAAACATTCTCATAATATGCCCGGTTTGCCATGGGATTGTCTTTCATATCGGCGAGGCCATTGACGATCAGGGCACTGGAGAGCGCGATCACCTTCCCGTAACGTTCAAACATCAGGCCGGTATGGAGCGCGCCGAAGCCGCCCATGGAGAATCCGCCGATGATGCAGTTTTCGCGGCTGACGTTAAGACCGAAGGCGCGGCCGGCATAATCCAGGAGTTCCTCTCCCACAAACTGAGCGTATTTTTCACCGGTGCTTTCTTTATCGACATAAAAGCTGTTGCGCCCGTTCGGCGTCAGCACTGCCAGGTTATACTCTCCCGCCAGCTCCCGGATGGGAGAACCGGTGATCCAGTCTGATGCGTTTCCGCTGTAGCCGTGGAGAAGCACCACGACCTTCGGCGCCCGTTTGTAGTGCGGATTCTCACCCGCCATAAACGGAGGAACGTCGTTCGGAAGTACCGCCCAGAAATCCGTCTGGCCGGAAAGCGCCTGAGAATAAAAGTCTACATGAAAAAGAGCCATAAAAACCTCCTGCTGATTACTTTATTGAGATCATTATACTCCGCGGCAGGCGGAAATACTTTTTGTTTTCTTCCTGATATTTTCAAAAAAAAGCGCCGGCCGGAAATTCGTTTCCGGTACGGCGCTTTCTGAGATCCGATTACACATATGCTTTCAGAAAATCAATTGTAGCCTGAAGGACCTCTTTCGTCCAGAAGTACTGTCCGTGGTTTGCTCCGAGGACCTTCCAGAACTCCGCGTGTTTTCCGCACGACCGAAGCTTATTGTACATGATCAGGCTCTGCTCAAAGGGTACCGTAACGTCCCGGTCGCCATGCATCAAAAGGAACGGCGGGTATTCATTTTCTTCATGGATGTAGCTGACGGGGCTGATGAGTTCCACCGCGTCCGGACGCTTCGCGCCTTCTTCTCCGAGGATCATCGGAAGAAGCATGGGCCGGTAGTCCCCGGTACCCTCGCCGAACCTGGAGAAATCAGCGACGCCGTACCATGCCACGCAGGCCTGCACTTCGCTGGATACCTCCGGATACTCTCCGTCATCATAATCCCGCATCCAGCCGGTGGAACCGACCATCAGCGAAGTATGCCCGCCGGAAGAATCGCCCATGATGGCGATCCGGTTCGGGTCAATATCGAAATCGTCGCAATTCGCGCGGAGAAAGCGGATCGCCTGCTTGACGTCGGAAACAAAACCCGGGAACGGTTCCACATAGGCGGGACGGTACTCGACTGCCGCCACCACAAATCCTGCGCGGGCAATGTCGATCAGCATCGGAAGCTCCACATAGCAGTCCTGTTTTGACCAGCCGGAGCCCTTGATGAAGATCACACAGGGGAAGCGTTTCTGCGACTGTACTTCCGGAATCGGAATGTACTTGCTCTCAGGAAGAGGCCCCGGTTCCGGCATACGCTTCGGGCCGCCGGGCATCTTCTTCATCATTTCTTCGATCCTTCTCCGGAACAGGCCCGAGGGCATATTCGGGAACAGCAGTCCCGGATAAAGCATCTGAAGGTGCAGGTCCATTCCGCTTCTTCTGGCATAGACCACGTCATGCACATAACGGACGCCGTAGGATTCGGAACGGTCCGCGTACAATGTCTTCATTCCTTCCGCCTCAGACTCATCCTGAGGGATCAGCCGGTTCATAAATCTCGGATCAAAAGCCATAATTTACCTCCGTCAGCCCTTTACGCCGCCAATGACGACACCTTTGATCAGCTGTGACTGCACAAAGGGGAAGATGATCAGGATCGGCAGGACCGCGATCACGGCGATGGCCATACGCGCGCCGATGGTGGGCAGCTGCAGACCCTTCAGGTTGATACCCTCCGTCATGGAGGACTGCATCGTCAGAAGCTTGATATTGTTCTGAAGGTTATTCAG
>CADCQD010000003.1 GCA_902803485.1 uncultured Eubacteriales bacterium
CAGGGATTCAAACTCCATATCCGAATATTCTCCGTCGCTCGTGAGCCCCAGCCCCAGAGGCGCGGCAAAGCTCATTTCCTGATGCGGTGAAAACCCTTTGGTATAGGTGAGATCCAGACCCGCGCGGCGGTTCAGTTTCTGAAAATACCGCATCACGTCCAGATGCCCGATGAACTTCAGCGCTCCCTGTTTGGAAAACTTAATTCTGACCTTCATAGCAAACACCTCCACCGAAACACCGGGCGCCGCAGCCGGAGCACTGCTGCCTGCAGTTCGGCGTCGTACGGCCTTCTTTCGCCCTCAGCCATTCGCGCTTTAAAAACTCCTTGGTAACTCCGATATCGATAAAATCCCACGGGAACAGTTCGTCAAGCGGCCGTTCTCTGTAATTATAAAACTCAAAGGTCAGCCCCAGTTCCTGAAGGACCTGAAGCCATACGTCATACTTCAGATACTCGGACCACGCGTCATAAATACATCCCCGCCGGTAGGCCAGTTCGATGGCTTTTCCGACTCTCCGGTCTCCCCGTGCAAACAGCCCTTCCAGCTCCGTCTGATTCTCCGCGTGATAATGATACGAGAGAGATTTCCTGTTCAGTTGTTCCTTAAATGTTTCCTTCACCAGCCGCGCTTTTTCCGTAAATTCCTCTTCCCTGCACATCGATGCCCATTGAAAAGGAGTAAAAGGCTTCGTGACAAAAAATGAAGTAGAGGACTGGATGCTGACCCTGCCCTGCCGTTTTTCTTTTGGCACCGTCTCATAATAGACCCGCGCGATCTGATCCGCGAGTACCGGGATCGCTCTGACGTCCTCTTCTGTTTCCATCGGCTGTCCCAGCATGAAATACAGCTTTACCTTATTCCAGCCGCCGGCAAATGCCTGCCGCGCGCCTTCCAGGATCTCTTCCTCCGTGAGCCCCTTGTTGATCACGTCCCTGAGGCGCTGTGATCCCGCTTCCGGAGCGAAAGTCAGACTGGTCTTTTTGATATCCTGGATCTTATCCATCACGTCCAGGGAAAACGCGTCGATCCTGAGAGACGGGATCCCGATATTGATCTTGTGTTCCTCACAATAAGGAAGCAGGAACGTGAGGAGTTCCTCGAATTCCGAATAATCGCTGGTACTTAATGAACTCAGGTTGATCTCCTCATATCCGGAAGATTCCAGCATTTCCACAGCCGCGTGTTTCAGAAACTCAAGCGAACGGTTCCGCACCGGCCGGTAGATCATACCCGCCTGGCAGAAACGGCATCCCCGGATACAGCCCCGCATCACCTCAAGCGTAGCCCGGTCCATCATTCCCCGGGTAAAGGGCACGATGGGATGCAGAGGATACGGAAGCGTTTCCGACATATCCGCGGCGATCTCTTTCCGGATCCTGGCCTTCGCGTGGGGATTTACAGGCTGAAAAGAAGCAAGCGTTCCGTCTTCATGATAGGAGGCTTCATAAAACCCCGGGATATAAAGGCCAGGCACCTCCGCGAGAAGCTCCAGTGTTTCTGTTCTTGACAGCCCGCTTCTTTTGGCTTCGATGCAGATATCCATGATCCGGTCATACTGCGTCTCGGATTCCCCGATGTAAAACACGTCAAAGAAATCCGCCATGGGTTCAGGATTATACGTACAGGTCCCTCCGCCGAAAACGATCGGGTCTTTCTCTGTTCTCTCCCCTGCATGAAGAGGGATCCCGGAAAGATCCAGTATGCCCAGCACATTCGTATAGCACATTTCGTATTGCAGCGTGATCAGGAGGAGGTCAAACTCCTTCACAGGCCGCTGGGATTCCACCGCGAAAAGCGGGATCTTCCGTTCCCGCATGATCTGATCCAGATCGAACCATGGAGAATACACCCGGTCACACAAAGTATCCTTCCGCCGGTTAAACTGTTCATAAATGATCTGCATGCCCAGGTTTGCCGTGGCGATCTCATACACGTCCGGGAAACAAAAAGCAGCCCGGAGTTCCACGGAATCCCAGGGCTTTTGATATGAATTATACTCGCCGCCGGTATAGCGGGAGGGTTTTTCAATACTTAATAAAATATCATCTGATAACGCAAGTTTTCTCATGCGGTCATACTCCGTTATGTTGATTCGATACACATTGTTTCAGAAGTTCCGTTTCCTCCCGGGAAAGCCTCCGGTACTCTCCCTTTGGAAGATCCGAGAGTTCAAGAGGCCCGAACGCCACCCGCCGAAGATACGTCACTTCACATCCTGCCGCGTGGAACATCCGCTTCACTTCATGGAAACGTCCTTCAAAAACCGTCAGAAACGCGGATCTTTCGCTGATCTTCTCGTAGATCCCGGGAAGCGACGTAAACTCCTGAAATTCGATGGGATTTGTCAATATCTCTGCTGCCCCTTCCGGGATCGGCCTGTCCGTCTCCACATAATACTTCTTGGGCACACGGTTTTTCGGCGCCAGCAGCTGATGGGAAAGCTTTCCATCGTTTGTGATCAGCAGTAATCCCTCCGCGTCAAGGTCCAGCCTTCCTGCCGGCGCCAGATCCTTCACGGGTTCATCCACCAGCTCCATCACCACCGGGCGGGACCGGTCTGAAACCGCCGTAAGATATCCGGCCGGTTTGTGAAGCATCAGATACACAGGGCCAGGTTTCTCCAAAAGAACGCCGTCCATCCGGATCTCAGCGTCCTCCGGCACCTGCATTTCCGGGACAGCTGCGATGCTGCCATTTACAGTGATCCTCTGTTTCCGGATGATCTCTCTGACTTCGCGCCTGCTTCCATGGCCTGTTTCAGACAGCAGCTTGTCCAGACGCATACATTCCTCCGATCTTTCGCCGCAGATCAGTCTGCGTACTGCGCGCGTTTGCCATATCCGGCCTGATTGCGTGTCGTAAAAACAGTGCCGCGCACATTCCGTGCGCGGCACCATGAAAAGAACTGAACTGATCAATCCTTCTTCTCAGGCTTGTTCGCGTCCTTAATGGAGAAGGAGAACCGTCCCATCTTATCCTTGCCGAGGCAGACCACATTCACGCGGTCGCCCAGAGTAAGCACATCCTCAATGCGGTTGATCCGCTCCTTGCAGACCTTGGAAATGTGGACCATACCCTCTTTTCCGGGAGCGAATTCAATGAACGCGCCGAACTCACGGATCGAAACGACCGTACCGGACAGACGCTGTCCTTCATAGAAATCCGTCACGATGACGTTGATGGTCTCTTTCGCTTTATCCATCATCTCCGGATCTGTACCGCAGATCGCGACCGTACCGTCTTCGGAAATGTCGATCTTTACGCCGGTCTCATCAATGATCCGGTTAATGACCTTGCCCTGCTTTCCGACCACGTCGCCGATCTTCTGAGGATCGATCTGGATCGTAATGATCTTCGGCGCGTACTTGCTGAGTTCCTTTCTGGGTTCAGCGATCGCCTTGGACATCACGTTATCCATGATATAGAAACGGGCCTCGCGGCAGCGGGCAATGGCGCCTTCAATGATCCGGCGGGTCAGGCCGTGGATCTTGATATCCATCTGGATCGCCGTAATACCCTTATGAGTACCGGTGACCTTGAAATCCATATCGCCGAAGAAGTCTTCCAGACCCTGGATATCCGTAAGAAGGACATAATCGTCATCCGTATCACCGGTCACAAGGCCGCAGGAAATACCTGCAACCATCGCCTTAATGGGCACGCCGGCAGCCATCAGGGACATGCAGGACGCGCAGGACGAAGCCATGGACGTGGATCCGTTGGATTCGAAGGTCTCTGAGACGCAGCGGATCGCGTACGGGAATTCCTCTTCGCTCGGAAGTACCGGGAGAAGGGCGCGCTCAGCAAGAGCGCCGTGGCCGATCTCACGGCGTCCCGGTCCGCGGCTGACTTTGGTCTCGCCCACGGAATATGACGGGAAATTATACTGGTGCATGTAACGCTTGGAGGTTTCATGCGGATCCAGGCCATCCAGACGCTGAGCCTCGGACAGAGGAGCCAGGGTGCAGACGTCGCAGATCTGGGTCTGGCCGCGGGTGAACATCGCGGAACCATGTACCCGGGGAATGATATCCACTTCAGCTGCCAGAGGACGGATCTGAGTCAGTTCTCTGCCATCCGGACGCTTATGATCCTTCAGGATCATCTTTCTGACGGTATTCTTCTGATAGTTGTAAAGCGCTTCGTCGATCAGAGGAAGCCATTCTTCGTGCTCACCTTCATAACGCGCCCGCAGCTGCTCCTTCATCGCGAAGATGTTATTGTCACGGATCTGCTTCTCATCCGTAAACACAGCTTCTTCCATCACTTCCTGCGGGAAAACGGAAACGATATCATTCCACAGATCCTCAGGAACCACATGGGAAGCATAAGAATGCTTTTCTTTGCCGCATTCCGCTACGATGCCGTCAATGAAACGGATGATCTCTCCATTGGTCTCGTGGGCCAGGAAGATCGCCTCGATCATCTTCTCTTCCGGAACTTCATTTGCGCCGGCTTCGATCATGATGACCTTTTCACGGGTAGATGCTACTGTAAGCGCCAGATCGGAAAGAAGGCGCTGTTCTTCATTCGGGTTGACGATCAGCTGTCCGTCCACCAGGCCGATCTGTGTCGCGGCGATGGGGCCGTCAAAGGGAATGTCGGAAATGGAGACCGCGATGGAAGCGCCCAGCATAGCCGTAACTTCCGGACCGCAGTCCTGCTCGACAGACATCACGAGGCAGTCGATGGTCACGTCATTCCTGTAATCCTTGGGGAACAGGGGACGCATGGGGCGGTCGATCACACGGCTCGTCAGGACCGCATGCTCGGATGCCTTTCCTTCACGCTTATTGAATCCGCCGGGGATCTTGCCTACCGCGTACATCTTCTCTTCGTATTCAATGGAAAGCGGGAAAAAGTCGATGCCCTCTCTGGGTTCCTTGGACGCTGTTGCGGTGCATAATACCGTGGTATCGCCATAATGCATAAACGCGGCGCCATTTGCCTGCGCAGCTACACGGCCGATATCTACTGACAATGTTCTGCCTGCCAGTTCCATGGAAAATGTTTTGTAACTCA
Source organism: uncultured Eubacteriales bacterium (assembly GCA_902803485.1). Lineage (GTDB taxonomy): Bacteria > Bacillota > Clostridia > Lachnospirales > Lachnospiraceae > UBA1267. The sequence goes on from CADCQD010000003.1 coordinate 5,026, forward strand.
TATTCTTCTCCTTATTCTAATGCGCGGATCAGAAAGCGCAGCAGGCGAAATCTTAACTCGTGCCCGGAACGGATCCTCCGTTCAGAACATGAGTTAAAATCTCGCGCTTTGCGCTCTTCACCGATTTTTAGTGACAGCAAGAGGGACGACCTGAGGCCGTCCCTCTGAATCTCATTATCTTCTTAAGCCAAGCTTTTCGATAAGTGCACGGTATCTGTTGATATCCTTGTTTCTGAGATATTCAAGAAGGCCACGTCTCTGACCGACCATCATGAACAGGCCGCGGCGGCTGTGGTTATCCTTCTTGTTTGTCTTCAGGTGCTCTGTCAGCTCCTGGATACGTGCCGTAAGAATGGCTACCTGAACTTCAGGAGAACCGGTATCGCCTTCCTTCAGTCCGAACTCTTTAATGATCTCTGTCTTCTTCTCTTTTGAAATCATGGGATTTCCTCCTTATTATATTCTTACCGTGACACCATGGCAAGGGTCGGAGATTCCGGAACCATAGCATCAGGCGCTCATACCGAACTAATATATCATGTATCGACACTTTTGTAAAGAGGGAATTTTACACGTCAAACTGATGGAAGTATTTATAGATACCCACCAGCGCCGCGACGATGGCAGCCATCAGCGCGCCGGATGCCGCGATCACCAGGATCTTATCCGTTTTCGAAAGCCGCTTGAAGAAACCAACAATGGGGCTGTCCTCGGTGTAATCGTAATTCGGATAAGTTTCTCTCGCTACGCTTTCCTCTTCTTCCGGGATCTGGCTCTCTTCCTGATCGGTCATTCCCTCGTGGCTGGAAGAAGGCTCTTCCTTCGAACTCGGTGCCTTTGTTTTATCCTCTTTTTCCGTCTGCTCCTCTGTCTTTTCCTCTTCTTCCTCATCCGCGGAAGCTTCGGACTCCACTTCCGTCTCCTCCTCTTCCTCTGCGGCAGTAGAAGAAGGCTTCACCGGAGTGACCGGTCCAAGTGTAGGCCGGGTCGGCAGCACCGGAGTAGTAGGCTGTGTCGGAGTAAAGGGCTGTGGCGGCTGAGTCGGCTGTGTCGGAGGTACAAAGGGCTGCGTAGGCTGTGTAGGCTGAGTCGGCTGTGTCGGCGGAACCGTAGGATCAGTCTCTCCCGGATCCTGGGATTCCGGAGGATCCGTCTCGCCCGGGTCCTGGGACTCCGGTGGATCCGTCTCGCCCGGGTCCTGGGATTCCGGTGGATCTGATTCACCCGGGTCCTGGGATTCCGGAGGATCGGTTTCGCCCGGGTCCTGGGATTCCGGTGGATCCGTTTCGCCCGGGTCCTGGGATTCCGGTGGATCGGTTTCGCCCGGATCCTGGGATTCCGGAGGATCGGTTTCGCCCGGATCCTGGGATTCCGGAGGATCGGTTTCACCAGGGGTCTGCGACTCCGGA
>CADCQD010000004.1 GCA_902803485.1 uncultured Eubacteriales bacterium
CCGCCGCCGCGGCCCACACAGGCGGAAAGTCCTGACAGATCCACCTGATTCTCCGAAAGCACCTGCCGAATGGTTTCCATACGGTAGGGCAGCTGTGCCTCCTGCTCCGTAAACTGCGAAAGCACCTCCGCGTTATGATTGACGTTGACGGAAAACAGCTTTTCATCATCCTGAAAAAGCGCGATCTTCGTCGATGTTGACCCCGGATTCACGGTCAAGATTTTATATTTTCCCATGTAACCTCCGATCCCGTTCAGAAAGATTTCCCGCTTTCTGTCCGAACAGGCTGTTATTTTTTTCTTTCAGACGTTTCCTGTCCGCCCTCTTGTTCTATATGAATAAAACATCGTATATCCGCCAATGTCTTCGTTTATGACTTTTGGGGTTTCAGATACAAAAATGCAGCCAGCGAAAGTATGACCATCCCGGCGGCCGCAAGCAAAAATACATGCCCCGTCGTAACTTCTCCGAAGAACAGTCCGGAAAGCGCGTTCATGATCACCGGGGACAGGAAACTGCCCAGCTGCAGGCCGCAGGAAAACACTGCCGTTGCCATGGCCGCTGACTGCGGGTTTACCGCATTGGTCACCTTCACCATTCCGGTGGGCATGAAGATCCCCTGGCAGCAGCCGCAGAACAGCGCGCCCAGGATCAGCATCGGCGCGGAGCCCGGGAAGAACACCAGGATCAGTCCGCCGATGGCAAAGGACACCAGAGCCGACGTCAGGGTCTGCCGCCCGAATATTTTTGTGATCCGGCCAAGGACTGCGCCGGCTGCGATCTGTATCAGAGAGAATACCGCATTAATAACCCCGGAAAAAGCGCTGTCTCCCGCGTATTTACCCCCGATATGCATGGCGATATTCGTATTGAAGGTGATCAGGAATAAAAAGAAGAAGAACCCGATCACACCCATGAGATAAACGTCCTTGTTCAACTGAATCGGGTTATCCCGGTCTGTCTTTACCTTTCCGGTATCCGGAAGGCATACATACAAAAGGATCAGGGCGGCCAGCGCGATCAGATTGATCCAGTAGGACGTATGGTAGTCGGAGGCGCCAAGAGCCCCCGCTCCGGCATTCACGATCATCATACCTGCGCCGACTGCCGCTGCCTGGATGCCCATCACCTGTACTCTCTCGTCGCCTTCAAAAAAATCCGCGACGACCGCGCCGTTCAAAGTCATGCTGAGTCCCAGGGCGATGCCGTAAATAAACCTGCACGCAAAAAGCAGACCAAAGCTTTCTTTGATGAAAGGAAGGAAGCCGGTCGCCAGTGTAATGGCAGCCGCGATCAGGAGCAGCTTTTTCTTGCTGATCTTTGTTACAAGGAATCCCGATGCCAGCGCGACGATCATCGCCAAAAGCCCCGGACCGGAAACCAGCATCTGGACCAGGCTGGTTTTTACGCCGGGAAAAGCATTCTGAATGCTCTTCAGCATCGGAGTAACGCTGTGCTGCAGTCCCTGCAGAAAGGAAATACAGACCACGGCGATGATGATCTTAAGTTTACGCCCCTTAGACATACGCTGCCTCCTGATCCGCCCGCTGTCCGCGGCCGTCACTGATATATCTTTTATTTCCACAATACTTCTGACGCGAAATAGGTGAACATCGCGGGCCAGCAGAACCAGTCATGCGAGCCGGGTACGAAATAAGGAATATAAGGAAGGCCCTTTTCCTTCAGCGCCCGGATGGTAGATGGTACGCCGATCTCCCTCTCGTTATACGCAATATCCTCTTCCGCGGATCCGATCAGTAAAGTCACGTCTTTCAAATGGGGATTCTCCAGAGTAAAGCCTTCACCGCCGCAGAAACCGCCGGACATAGCGCCAAAATAGGAAAACCGTTCCGGATGATGCATGTAGGTATACATCGTAGTGATCCCGCCCATGGAAAGCCCGCAGAATGCCATTTTCTTCGGGTCATCCGTCACAGCATATACTTTCTTAAGATACGGCAGGATACACTGCAGCAAGTTCTGGTCGATCTCCGCGAAATTCCAGTCGTATACGGAATTGTTCATGGTCACTACGATCGCTTCTGCCGTCCGGCCGCCGGCGATCAGGTTATCCATGATATTCGCGAGCCCGCCCTGGCTGAACCAGTCCGCTTCGTTTCCGCCACCGCCGTGGGATACGAAGATCAGCGGATACTCTTTCGCTTTATCATAGGAGGCCGGAAGATAGACTCCCATAGTCCGGTCATTGCCCCGGATATCCTTATAACTCACATAGCTCACCAGGCCTTTGACCGCCGGGTTTGCCGCGGGAAGCCAGGGCATATCATCCGGCGTACCCAGGTACAGCTCACTGTTCATCTGCGCGCCGTCTTTTGTGGGCGCGAAAGGCGGATTCTTCGGGTCAGGGATCCAGGGCTTGAATTCTGTCATTTCATGGTAAGTACCGTCTTCTGTCATAAAACATTCCCAGGATACTCCGGGAATATGTCCCGGTTTGGGATCGATGATCTCCGAATTGATCAGGAAACCATAAGGGTACATGCCCGCAGGCAGTCTCAATGTAGTGGTGAAAAGACCGGTTGCCTCATCCAGCGTCATAGCCTGATAATACCGGCCGCCGATCTGAGTCATATCCTCTTCGTATTTCGCGGGCGGGAATTTCTCATCATGTTCCACCATGCCCTGTTCATCGGTATTCCCCTTCAGATTGCTTCTGTAAAACAGAAATTCTCCGATCACGCCGGCGGTCTTCACCTCTTCGTCCAGATCCTTCGGATCCAGCGTCAGGGTCACGTCATACATCTTCTTTTTCAGGAAATGCTCTTCCCTGTGATTCTCTTTTTTCTTTTCATCCATCTCTCAAAATCCTCCCGGATCATACGGCCGCCGGATCCAGGTTCTGTTTCCGGCGGCCCTTCTTAGTGGCTTACTCTCCCACGTGCAGATACTTTTCCTTCAGTTCCTTCAGGTTCTCCACCTTCTTCTGGGTCATGGCGCCGTTCGCGATCTCATTCCTGTGTTCCAGCTTGCCGCCCCAGCGCATGCGGGAACGATCCTGCTCTTCCTTAGAGAACGAGTAATACGCGCCGCCATCCCTGAAGGACACCTTGCCGTGGATGCCGCAGATGGCGCATTCCACATGGTCTGATCCGGGATACACCCGGAACATGCTCTGATGACACACCGGGCAGGCTCCCTCGGACTCGCCGCGCCATTTCGCGCGCTCCTCATCCGTTTCCGCCGCCAGCGCAGCGATGACGTTTTCCGCCATCCGGTCCGCCCGGGCCATTTCTTCCGGAACGCCCAGGATATGCTGTACGTTCATCGCGCCGTAATACATATGGGTGTCAATGACGTCGACACCCGCGGACATCAGGCCTTCGTACATGACGGGGATGGTCATGATGGTCCAGTTCTCGGTCCTCGCGCCGCCTACGCCTACCAGGCAGCCGATCCTCGGCTTAAATGCGCGCTCATCCGGCATCAGCGGATTACCATTTGCCAGACGCTCTTTCTTTGCCTCCGCAAGGAATGTAATATCGTGGGACGGACCCATGCGGTCGCAGAAGGTCTTAAAGGTGCCGGAGGGCGAGGTCTCATAGACCGGAGAACCGATCAGCACACAGTCCGCGTCATAATACGCGTCCTCCAGAATGTGGAAATCATCCTTGTGAATGCAGGTGCCGTTGGTGCGGCCGGACATGATGCCTACGACACAGGCGCAGCAGCCGGTGCAGGGCTTGATGTCCATATCATCCGG
>CADCQD010000005.1 GCA_902803485.1 uncultured Eubacteriales bacterium
ACGTATTCCTCTGCATGCCGCCGCTGTATCATACCGGCGCGAAGATGCACTGGTTCGGATCCCTCATGGTCGGCGGCAAAGCCGTGCTTCTGAAGGGAACGGAACCGGAGTGGATCATCAAAGCCGCGTCTGACGAAAAGGCTTCCATCGTCTGGCTCTTGGTACCCTGGGCCCAGGATATCCTGGACAAGATCGATTCCGGAGCCATCGACCTCAGCAAGTATGATCTGTCCCGCTGGCGCCTGATGCACATCGGCGCGCAGCCGGTGCCGCCGTCACTGGTAAAACGCTGGCTCAAGATCTTCCCGAATCACGAATATGATACCAACTACGGCCTGTCCGAGTCCATCGGACCCGGCTGCGTCCATCTGGGTGTCGGCAATAATGATAAGGTAGGCGCCATCGGTAAGGCCGGCTACGGCTGGCAGGTCATGATCGCGGATGAGCACGACCAGCCGGTGAAGCGCGGTGAAGTGGGCGAGCTGTACGTGAAAGGCCCCGGCGTCATGAAGTGCTATTACAAGGATGAAGAAGCGACCAGGGAGAGCCTGACAGAAGACCGCTGGCTCCGTACAGGAGATATGGCAATGGAAGACGAAGACGGCTTCAGTTTCCTTGTGGACCGGAAGAAGGACGTCATCATCACCGGCGGCGAGAACCTGTACCCGGTGCAGATCGAGGATTTCCTCCGCAAGAATGACAAGATCAAGGACGTGGCTGTCATCGGCCTGCCGGATGCGCGGCTGGGCGAGATCGCCGGCGCCATCATTGAAGTGAAGGAAGGAATGGAACTGACAGAAGAGGAAGTAATGAACTTCTGCCTGGACCTTCCCAGATATAAGCGTCCCCGGAGGATCATTTTCGCGGACGTGCCCCGGAACCCCACAGGCAAGATCGAAAAGCCTGTACTTAGAGCGCGTTACTGCGGTGAGTCGCTGGTCGCGCAGCAGATCGAGATGTGATGCCTGATACCGGCACATGCCTGTCAGGCAGTGCCGGTATCTGTGTTGATATGAGAGGCGGAATATATGAAAAAATTAATGCTTGGCAATGAAGCGGTGGCCCGCGGCGCGTATGAAGCGGGCGTCCGCCTGATCTCCTCTTACCCGGGTACTCCGAGTACAGAGATCACAGAAAGCGCCGTGCAGTATCCGGAGATCTACTGCGAATGGGCGCCGAATGAAAAGGTGGCGGCGGAAGCAGCCATCGGCGCGTCCATGGCAGGCGGCAGAGCCATGAGCTGCTGCAAGCACGTGGGCCTCAATGTGATGGCGGATCCGGTGTTTACGGTAAGCTACATCGGTGTGAACGGCGGCCTGGTTTTTGCCGTCGCGGATGACCCCGGAATGCACAGCTCCCAGAATGAGCAGGATTCCCGCCACTACGCGGAAGCCGCGAAGATCATGATGCTGGAGCCCTCGGATTCCGGCGAATGCAAGGAATTCACACGCCGGGCTTTTGAACTTTCAGAACAGTTCGATACTCCCGTATTCTTACGGTTATCCACACGTGTTTCCCACTCCCAGAGTACCGTGGAGCTTCAGGAGAGAAGCGGCGATGAGATCAAGGAATACACAAAAAATATCCCAAAGAACGTCATGATGCCGGCCATGGCCATTAAGCGCCATGTGGTAGTGGAAGAACGGATGAAAGCCCTGAGCGCCTTTGCGGAGACCACGGATCTGAACGTGGTGGAAGATCACGGCGCGAAGATCGGCGTCATTACTTCCGGTATTTCCTATATGTACGCGAAGGAAGCCCTGGGCGACAGGGTCAATTATCTGAAGCTGGGTATGGCATATCCGATGCCGGCTGAGAAGATCCGGGATTTTGCTGCAAAATGCGAGCGGGTGGTAGTCATTGAAGAACTGGATCCTGTGATCGAGACCTTTGTAAAGGCACTGGGGATCCCTGTCACCGGCAAGGAGGCATTTACCCTGCTTGGCGAATATACCCCTGCCATGATCCTGAAAGCCGTGATGAATGAAGACAGCGCGCCTCACTATGTGCAGGAGTCCCCGATCCCGAACCGGCCTCCGGTGCTTTGCCCGGGCTGCCCGCACCGCGCGACCTTCTATGTGCTGAAAAAGCTGGGTCTGACGGTTTCCGGCGATATCGGCTGCTACACCCTGGGCGCCGCGGCGCCTCTTCAGAGCGTGGATTCCACCATCTGTATGGGCGCGTCTGTCAGCGCCGCCCACGGCATGGCTAAGATCCGGGGGAAAGAGTTCAATAAGAAGCTCGTATCTGTGATCGGCGACTCCACCTTTATCCATTCAGGTATTACGGGCCTGATCGACATCGTATATAATAAAGGCGCGAATACCGTTATCATTCTGGATAATTCCATCACCGGCATGACCGGCCATCAGGACAATCCGGCCACTGGAAAGACCATTTACGGTGAAGAGACCAAAGCAGTGGATCTGGTGCTCCTGGCAAAAGCTGTGGGCATTGAGCGTGTGGTGGTCTGCGATCCCTTTGACGTAAAACGTTTTGAGGAAGTGGTCCGGGAAGAAACAGAAGCGGATGAGCCCTCCGTGATCATCGCCCAGCGTCCCTGCGCGCTGCTGAAATATGTGAAGTATGAAGGCCGCTGCAAGGTGAATGAAGAGACCTGCAGAAAGTGCAAAATGTGCATGCGGATCGGCTGCCCTGCCATTACATGGAAGGACGGTGCTGTAAAGATCGATACCAGCCTCTGCAACGGCTGCGGTCTCTGCATGAATATCTGCCCGTTCGGCGCGATCGAGAAGGAGGCGTAATATGAGTACAAAGAACATTATGATCACCGGCGTCGGGGGCCAGGGTACGCTTCTTGCGGTCAGGATCCTCGCGCACATCGTGCAGGAAATGGGCTATGACGTGAAAGTCAGCGAGGTCCATGGCATGAGCCAGCGCGGAGGTTCCGTGGTGACCTATCTGAAATACGGCGACAAAGTGTATTCTCCCATCATCGGCCTCGGAGAAGCGGATACCATCCTTTCTTTTGAAAAGCTGGAAGCGCTCCGGTGCCTGCCGTATCTTCGGGAGGGCGGAGAGATCATCGTAAATGATCAGGAGATCGATCCCATGCCCGTGATCACCGGCGCCATGGAGTATCCTTCGGACATCGAAAATACGCTCCGGGCTCACGCGAAGGTACGCCTGGTGAAGGCGCTGGAACTCGCGAATGAAGCCGGGAATTCCAGGACGGCGAACGTGGTGCTTCTGGGCGCCATGGCGGCTGCGGGAAATATACCGAAGGAAAACTGGATCGACGCGCTGAAGAGTACGGTGCCTGCGAAGTTCCTGGACGTGAATCTGAAGGCATTTGAACTGGGCTTCGCTTCTGGGCAGTAAGCCCGCCCTCAGAGGGTCACTGAAGCCAGCAGGAGGAAAAGCATGCAGTATAAGATTTCTGATAAAATGGTCAATATGAAACCGTCCGCGATCCGTGAGATCTTTAAATCTCTCGGTACCCCGGGCGCCATCAGCTTCGCTGCCGGAAATCCGGCGCCGGAATCTTTTCCGGTAAAGGATCTGGCCGCCATCAGCGCTGACATTTTCGAAAACCGTCCCTCACAGGCGCTGCAGTACAGCGTGACGGAAGGCTATCCCCGGCTCCGTGAACAGGTGAAAGCCCGCATCAGGGAGAAATTCAACATCGGGACACCGGAGGATGAGACCATCATCGTTACCGGCGGCCAGCAGGGCATTGAACTGACCTGCAAGGTCCTCTGCAATGAAGGCGACGTTGTGATCGCGGAGAATCCCAGCTTCATCGGCGCGCTGAACTCTTTCCGTTCCCTTGGCGCGAAGATCGTGGGAGTAGACGTGGAAGACGGCGGTATGAATATCGAGGCGCTGGAAAAGGCACTTCAGGAGAATCCCAACGCGAAGCTTCTCTATGTGATCCCGACGTTCCAGAACCCCGGCGGTTTTACCACTTCTCTGGAAAAGAGAAAAGCCATCTACGCGCTGGCCAGGAAATATGCCGTCGTCATTCTGGAAGACAATCCCTACGGCGAACTCAGATTCCGCGGCGAGGACCTCCCGACGCTGAAGAGCATGGATACGGACGGCCGTGTGGTTTACTGCGGTTCCTTCTCCAAGGTCCTGTCCGCCGGCATGCGTGTCGGTTTCCTCTGCGGAAACGAGGCCCTGATCCAGAAGATCGTGGTGGCAAAGCAGGTGGAGGACGTGCATACCAATATCTTCTTCCAGATGCTCTGCTCCGAATATATGGACCGCTGCGATATGGACGCGCATGTGGAGGAGATCCGGGCGCTGTACCGCGCGAAGTGCGATAAGATGCTGGAATGCCTGGACAGGGAGATGCCGGAGGAAGTAAAATATACCCGTCCGGAGGGCGGCCTGTTCCTGTGGTGCACGCTGCCTGAGAAGATCGATTCCGGTGCTTTTGTGAAAAAGGCAGTGGAAAAGAATGTGTTTGTGGTGCCCGGCACCGCGTTTAACTGTGATGAAACCAAGGGCAGCCCTTCCTTCCGCCTGAATTATTCCATGCCTTCCATGGAAGAGATCGAAAAGGGAATTAAGATCCTGGCGGATCTCGTTAAGGAGATGCTCGCGTAAGATATTTAAAAACCGCAGCTGCGAGGTAATTGCGTAATGAAGCGTTTTGTCTATTTTGATTCCGGAACTACGAATTCCAGAGCGTATCTTGTCACAGACGGGGAACTTACGGATGAAGTGAAGGGTGCCGTGGGCACCATCACGAATGTGATGAGCGGCAGTAATGACGTGCTTCCCGTGGAGCTTTTCAAGATGTATCAGGAGCTCCTTGCGAAGAACGGGCTCACGGACGCGGATATCCACGGCGTGTATATGTCGGGGATGGCCACGTCGAAAAACGGAGTCCGGGAGATCGGTTATCTGGCGCTTCCTCTGAGTCCGGAAAGCTACGCGGTATCCGCTTCTTATCATAAGGTGCCTGCTTTCGGACGGGAAGTGGGGTTCCTTACGGGTATCGTATACCGGCCGGAAGAAGAAGGCTGTCTTTCAAATATTGAACTTTTCCACAATGCCAGAGGCGAGGAGATCGAGCTTTTCGGTATTATGGAAATGAAACCGGAACTGTTCTCCGGGAAAAACTGCGCGGTGATCATGCCGGGAACGCATACCCATATACTGTTTACCGAAGGAATGAAGATCACCTCCATGTGCTCCTCCATCGGCGGCGAGCTGTTCGCGGCCGCCCGGGAACATACCATCCTGAAGGCCTCTGTTCCGGTGATCCCGGAGGGGCTGGATGACGAAGGCAGGCGCGCGCTGCTGAAAGGTTATCACGCGGTGCAGGACCTGGGCTTCAACCGGGCGCTGTATATGGTGCGGACCTTTGACCTGTTCTCAAAGGAGAACGACAATGTCCGCGGCTGCTATATGGAAGGCGTGATCAATTCAGATATCCTGACCGGGATCGTCAATTACCGGAAGGAACATGCGCTGGACCAGGTAGTCATCGCAGGAAAAGAAATTTACGCGGAGATCTTCGGTACGATGCTCAGTGAAGCAATGCCGGAGCTTCCGTGGCACGCGGTATATCCTGAAAAACAGAGTTTTGCCTTGTCCGGATTCATGAATCTGGTACCGCATCTGAAATAAACGGAGAAAAAGTATGGAAAGAGAAGCACTGATACAGTTGATCAAGGAAGAAAAACTGATCGCGATCATGCGCGGCGTTTACGGCGATGACGCGGTGAGGACCGCGGAAGCGCTGGTGAAGGGCGGCATCCGGCTGATGGAAGTGCCGTTTGATCAGAGTATGGGTGAAAACCAGGAGAATACACTAAACGCGATCCGCAGGATCACCAGTGAACTGGGGGCAGACGTCCACGCAGGCGCGGGAACCGTAATGACGCCTGATCAGGTGAAGTGGGCCAGTGACGCCGGCTCTGAATATATGATCACTCCGAATATGGATCCGGACGTGATCCATAAGACCAGGGAACTGGGACGTGTTATGATCTCCGGCGCCCTGACGCCCTCCGAGATCGCGGACGCCTGGAAATACGGATCGGATTTTGTCAAGGTCTTTCCGGCCGGCTCCATGGGCAGCAGCTATATCAAGGCTGTGCGCGCGCCGCTGAAGCATATTCCGCTGATGGCGGTAGGCGGTGTGGATGAGAACAATCTTCAGGAGTTTCTTCAGGCCGGGGTCTCGGGTTTCGGCATCGGTGGAAACCTGGTAAACAGGGACTGGATAGAAGCCTGTGAATTTGAAAAGCTGACAGCGCTTGCGAAGCTTTACAGGGAGAGACTTGAAGAAGCTCTGAACTGAAGGAGCAAAAAAAGCCCGGTACCGGCATCTTCGGCATCGGGCTTTTTTGTTCCTTCAGTTTACTTTTCACCGTATAGGCGCAGCGCGTTCCGGTACAGGATCTGTTCCGCGGTTTCCAGTGCCTGGTCTTCCGTAAGAAGGCCGCGGTCTACAGCTTTGTCCAGTACATGAGAAAGCGCTGTTTTCGCGACCTTCGCTGCCATCCAGCACATTTCCGCGAAATCATGCTGTCCTGTACCCAGCATGATCTTGCTGTGAGGCGCGATCGCAAGCACTTCTTCCAGGATCTGCTCCATATTCAGTGAAAGCCAGGGAAGAGACCAGCTGATGTCCATCCATACATGGGGAAACGCATGTGTCATCAGCGCGGCGTGACGGACTTCCGGATAGCTGGCATGCAGGAGCACGATGCGGCTTCGGTAATACCGCCGGTCTCTCAGAATGGGGATCAGCGCGAAGGGGTCCGTATCGGATTTCAGATCATTGGGATTCCCGGTACAGCCGGTATGGAGATGAATCGTAAAGTTCAGTTCATCCGTAAGAAGCAGCGCATGCTCAAAAAGCGCGAGATAAACGTCTTCAAAAGCATTCTGATCACCTTTCTGCGCCTTTTCAAAAACAGCTGCAGCTTCCTCATCTTCAATGACCTCAAGCTTTCTGTACCTGAGCTCCAGAAGATGACATTTCAAACCTGAAAATCCTTCGGAGATCTTCTCCCTGACCACAGCGTCAAAACGCTCTTTCAGTTCTGAAAAACTGCAGCATTCGGGAAGAAGAGCACGGATGCAGGGATCCATCTGAAACAGTCTGTAGACGGTGGTCGGGAAGCAGTTCAGCGCGGGATCCCCATAGGGCGCGCCGTCATCGGCCATTTCACCGATCACATTTGCTTCCTGATATAATTCCTTTACATAAGCTTCAGGATCCTTTCGGGTACGTTTGTTCCGCTCTAAAACCACGGCTTCCGGAGACGCCTCGCAGCCGAACTTTTGTGACAGCAGGCTTACCAGGACCTTTACGACGCCCATGTTCATTACATGATATTCGTATTCCGGGGTACAGTTTTCCACATTGGCGGAGTTCAGCGGTTCTTCCGGCGCGTATACCGGGCCAAGGCCATGTACAAAGGCGATGGCCAGGTCAAGGGGCGTGACCGCGCGGTCAGATACGTTGATCCTGTGGGTGTGATTATCAAAAAATGGTACAGATGTCAGATCCAGCATGATCCGGCCCTCCTTTAAATTTGTACTGATTGTTTTATAACATATTTTCAGGGATCCGTACAGAGGGCTTCCTCACTGAAAATCAGCTGATTTCCGGTGAAAACGATCTGCTTTCCGGCATACTTGCGTAAAAGCGGAGAATGGGGTATAATACAATAGATTGTGGTTATAAGGAGGAGTATGTACGCAGGTGTTGTGATTGATATCTCTCATAAAGAAGTCGACCGGCCTTTCACTTACCGTGTTCCGGATGAACTGGCCGGCGTGATCAAGGTCGGAGATCCTGTGATGGTTCCCTTCGGAAAGGGAAATCATCTCAGGAAGGCTTATGTGGTATCACTGAGCCCGCGCACGTCCTTTCCGGAGAATGGGCTGAAAGAGATCGTATCTGTCGACCGGAAGGGATACTCTTTGGAAGAAGGGATGCTGCGGCTGGCGATCTGGCTCCGGGACCACTATGGCGGTACCCTGAACCAGGCCATTAAACTCACGGTGCCGGTCCGGACACAGGTGACGGCAAGAGACCGGAGAAGCTACGTCTGGAAGAGCAGTGAAGAAGAGCTGCGGGCTCTGATTACGGCTTCTGAAAGAAAAAAGCATTATGCCAGGATCCGCCTCCT
>CADCQD010000006.1 GCA_902803485.1 uncultured Eubacteriales bacterium
GATCTATATACCGCTTTCAAAACCAATGATCTCAACACTTTCACTCTTCGCGGCGCTGGCGTACTGGAATGACTGGATCAACGGCCTTTATTATCTTGTAAGAAACAAAGACCTCTATACCATTCAGAACGTTCTGAATACAATGCAGAGCAACATCCAGTTCCTGAAAGAATATGCGGCACAGGGAGCCCTCGGGGAATTCGCGAAATCGATCCCCAGTCTGGGTATACGAATGGCGATCGCGGTGCTCTCGATCGTACCGATCCTGATCATATACCCCTTCTTCCAGAAATCCTTCGTCCGGGGAATCGTAATCGGCGGAATTAAAGGATAAGAGAGAGAATCGGATAGGAAGACCAGATCTTTCTATCCGATTTTTCTATGGCTTTGAGCAAGCCGGAACTATTGAAACAAACCAGGGGAGCGAGCCGATGTGGTGTTGATTGACAGTTCCGCTGCCGCAGTAGTACATTATAATTATGAGAGTTGTGACGGAATGGTCAGCGACATTGCGCTAAATATCAGGTCGGAGCCTGTTTATTCCGGCGCAGGGTACAGATACAGGAGGGAGTGCTCATGAGAAAGAAAGCATTGGTGACCGGCGCGTCGAGGGGAATCGGAAAGGCCATCGCGCTGGTGCTGGCGCAGGAAGGATATGACGTTGTAATATCCTATGCGAGTAAGCTGGATGAGGCGTTGCAGACCGCGGATGATATCAAAAAATGCGGTGGTGAGGCTTACGTGTTTCAGGCATATCTGCAGAATCATGGGGCGGGGAAACTGCTCTTTGACCAGGCGGTGGAGGCTCTGGGGGATCTGGACCTTCTGGTGAACAATGCAGGTCTGACGATCTGCGAGCCGCTGCAGGAGATCACGGAAGCAAATCTGGATCTGCTGCTGGACCTGGATTTCCGCAATTATATTCTGATGATGGAATATGCGGTGCAGTACATGATGAAAAAAGGGCACGGCGGCAATATCGTCAATATCACTTCTACGCGCAGCCAGCGCGCTTATCCCGCGGACGGGATCTATGGAGGACTGAAGGCGGGATTGAACCGGGCGATCCAGTCCTTTGCTTTGGATCTGGCGGGTACCGGGATCCGGATCAATAATGTGGCGCCGGGCGCGATCCGCATCCGGAAGAATGAGGAGATCAAGAATATGGGTCTGGGCCTGCCGGAGACTTTCTGGGATGACCTGGGAGAACGGATCCCCCTGGGGCGTTCCGGGCTGCCTGAAGATATTGCCCAGACGGTGGCCTTCCTGGCTTCTGAGAAGGCTTCTTATATTACCGGCGTTACCTTGAATGTGGATGGCGGCCTGATCCTGCCCGGCATGCCGGAGTTCATCCCGGAAGGGACAGCGCCCGGCAACTGGAACATAGGCATGCGTTCGGAAAAGTGACGGCAGACGTTTTCTAAGACGTGTGGAATCTTCGGACGAACGAATCGTGGATAAGGGAGTTTACAATGAATCCGACGATACAAAATATCAAAGTGATCTGCACTGCGCCGGAGGGGATCAATCTGGTCGTGGTGAAGGTGGAGACATCGGAGCCGGGGCTGTACGGCCTTGGCTGCGCTACGTTTGCCTACAGGCATCTGACGGTAAAGCACCTGATCGAGACGTATCTGACTCCCCTGCTCCTGGGCAGGGAGGTCCGGAATATTACCGAGCTCTGGAATCTGATGCACCAGAATGCCTATTGGCGGACGGGGCCCATAGTCAATAATGCCATTTCCGGTATCGATATGGCCCTCTGGGACATTAAGGGCAAGATGGCGGGCATGCCCGTCTATGATCTGCTGGGCGGCAAGGTCCGCGCGGGTGTTCCGGTCTATCGGCACGTGGACGGCAGGGACGTGGAGGAGATCTGCGACAATATTGAGAAATTCCGGGAGATCGGACTTCGGTATCTGCGCTGCCAGATGGGTGGTTACGGCGGCGATGGATACGGCGAGGCGCCGTCATGGGCGGCGAAGGGGAGCCTGCCCGGTGTGTATCTGGACAGCGACGCGTACATGCGGAATACGCTGCATCTTTTTGAGCAGATCCGGATACGGGAGGGAGAAGAGATCAAGCTTGTGCACGACGTGCATGAACGGATCCATCCCACGGAGGCGGTCACTTTTGTCAAAGATATGGAGCCCTACCACCTGTTCTTCCTGGAGGACGTGGTGCCCATGGAGCATCTGGACTGGCTGGAACGGATCCGCCAGGTGAGCTCAACGCCGCTCAGCCAGGGCGAGCTGTTTAATAATCCGGCGGAGTACAAGCGCTGTGTGCAGAACCGGCTCTTTGACTACATGCGGGTGCACCTGAGCCAGGTGGGCGGGATCACGCCCGCGCGGAAACTGCAGCTGTTCTGCCAGGAATATGGTGTCCGGACCTGCTGGCACGGCCCTGGCGATATGAGTCCGGTGGCTCATGCCGCCAATATCCATCTGGACCTGGCGTCGGAGAATCTGGGCCTGCAGGAGTGGAGCGGGATCGAACCTCCGAATTTTGTCATACAGAAGCTGAACGGAATACACGGCGCGCTGCTGGAGGTATTCTCCGGACTTCCGGAGTACGGCAATGACGGCTTCGTGTATGCCAATGATAAACCAGGCCTGGGCGTGGACATTGATGAGAAAAAGGCAGCGGCTTATCCCTGTACCGCGGAGGTGACGACCTGGACCCAGACCCGGAACCCCGACGGCTTCCTGCAGCGGCCGTAAACCCGGGCGGATCGAGCTTCCGACCATTCCATTGGCGCATCCCGATCACCTTCCCGGAATCATAAAACGAAGGCCGGCGGCAATTGCCGCCGGCCATATTTTTTCTTTATTATGCTTCCAGCATCCTGATCGCTTTTTTCAGGTAGCGCAGATAGATGAAGTAAACAAATAAGGTCAGGACCGCTGAAATAAGGGAAAGAATATTGGCGGCCAGATTCGCCTTTTTCAGAAGAATGACGGAAACAAATCCCACGACGATGGGGACACAGTAGGCGATGGTCAGGTATAAATGGACTTTGATGCCCTGCTCGATCATATCGTTCTTTTTCAATTTTCCCGCCAGGTTTATGATACCCTGCACAACATAATATGCCACAAGCATTTCCAGCAGATTCGAGATGATCACAGTGAGGCTGCTTACGGTCTCGTTTTTTGAGAAGAACGTGGAAATAAGGGCGGTTACAACGCCGGCAAGAGCAAAGATCAGCGCTGTCTTGAATGCGCCGTCATCTTTTTTTGCGGAATTAATACCCGCCAGGTTCAGGACAAAAGCGACCAGCGCCAGAATGCTTCCGATGATACTGAACACAGCGAGCCCTGCATATACACCAGCTATCTTTTCGATTGCCGTCTCTGCATCGCTGTTTTTGACATTCAATGCAATAACCACTGCGAAGACCGCTGCCACGACGAATGTGATACTTGCAATCAGCGACAGGATCTCTGCCGTGTAGACCTTTTTCACACCGTTATGCGCGTTTGGAAATTTCATGTTGAATATCCCCCTTTTCTTTGTGTTGGGCTATAGCCCAATGAACTATTATAACACGCACGTCCCCGCAAGTCGACCGCTTTTACTGTTGTTACCAGCGGACCTGCCAGCGTTTCTTCAGTTCATCGATGTCTTCTGAGACGTTGTCCTTTACGGAATCGGACTTGCCGGTGTCTGGCTTCGCGGCGTTTTGTTTCCCGCCGGAAGCCTGTGCCTGCTCTGCCTTGCGATGCTCTTCCAGGAGCTCTTCAAACAGCTTTTCCTGGGCGCCGGGGGCTACGGTCCGGCCGGTCCAGGCGGATAAATAAGCGGCGTTACTGATGGAAAGCGCTTTGATGCCTTCATAGCCTGGGACGCGGGGTTCTCTGTCTTCCAGGACCGCCCGGGCGAAATCTTCCAGAAGGATCGGGTGGCCGTCGGGCTCATCCGCGGTGAATTCTTCATATTGAAGCTCCGCCTGATAGGCGCCTGCCTTCTCCGAAAAGCAGATCTCCCGCTCCGGCTGTGGCAGCTTCCACCATTTCAGTGTGCCGTTTTCCAGTACCAGCTTGCCCAGATCACCGGAGATCTCCAGCCGGTTCGTACCGGGGCATTCGCCGGTGGTCGTGATGAAGGTGGCTCTGGCGCCATTGTCGTATTCGCCAATGATGGTGGCGTCGTCATCTACATTGATATGATGATATTTGCCGAAGTCCACCACCGCGTGGATCCGGTTCGGCACACCGAAGATCCATTGCCAGAGATCGAGGTTGTGGGGCGCCTGATTCAGGAGCACACCGCCGCCTTCTCCGGACCAGGTCGCCCGCCAGGAACCGGAATCATAGTAGGCCTGGGTCCGGTACCAGTTGGTAATGATCCAGACGAAACGCTTGGGTTCGCCCAGCTGGCCGCTTTGCACGATATCATGGGCTTTGATAAAGAGCGGGTTCGTCCGCTGATTGAACATGATGGCGAATTTCTTTCCGGAAGCCCGGGCCGCTTCATTCATTTCCCTGACCGCCGGCACCGTCACGCCCGCCGGCTTTTCCGTAAGCACGTGCAGGCCCCGGGCAAAGGCTTCCTTCGCGTAGACCGGGTGAAAATAGTGAGGCGCCGCGATCAGGACCGCTTCCACGAGCCCGCTGTCCATCAGTTCAATGGCGTCTGTGAAGGGGACCGCCTGAGGCTGCAGTTTTCTGGCGATGTCCAGCCGCTCTTTACGTACGTCGCATACCGCGGTGATCTGTACGGAGGGGCAGAGTCCATCCGCCACATATTTCAGGTGTCCGGATCCCATGTTTCCGACACCGATCACACCCAGCCGTATCTTATCTTTTTCTGCCATTTGATCTCTCCCGTTGTCCTTTGTTCAAATCCGTATCTGAATTCCGGATATCATTCATACCTGTATCTGAATTCCAGATATCATTCATACCTGTATCTGAATTTCAGGTATCATTCATACCTGAATTTGTGATATTCCCACTCACGGGCTGTCTTTTCATCCAGTGCCCTGATGGCTTCTTTTGAGGTATACATCCAGTGGACAGGCCAGCCGATACCGCTGACACGCCCGGCGCTACGCAGGATGACCCAGATCTCCACTTCGTCACCGGGACAGAAGCCCTCCGCGGGAACGATCATCTCCGGACGGTAGTGTCCGAACCAGGGCGAGTCGCCGGGATGCTCTTTTACAGCGCATTTTCCATTGCCGCGGATATATACCATGGCTTTGTCGTCGATCCCGATAAAGCGGAGCGCCAGGACCTTCTCTGAGCCGTCTTGTGCCGCGGGCATTCATAGCCCGGGATCCCCGGTAACTCTGGTCAGAAACCGAGGTATCCGTGCGAATATATTCCGGCTCGTCTTCATAGAAAAGCCATCCCCGGTTCATCAGTAGTTTTTCTCTCATCAGGTCAAAAACTCCTGCTCTTTTTGTAATTCTTGTACGTTAGTGGCAATGCCCCTTCAGTCATCATCAATATAGCATGAGCCTGCAGGTTTTGAAAGAAAAATATGTAAAATATGACACAGGAAAACCACCGTCGATAAAGGTAGTGAA
>CADCQD010000007.1 GCA_902803485.1 uncultured Eubacteriales bacterium
AGGAACAGCTTGATGCTGTACCATTTCTTCCTGGCTTTGTTGCTCAAAATGTGACGATTTGCTTCTCCAGCCATTGGTGTTCTCCTTAATAAAAAATAAAAACGGCGAGTGCATGCCACTCCCCGTTTCCGCGTGAGTTTAGCGTCCCGCCAGCATGGTTCTCTCTGCCAGCAGTTCGTCCAGCCCGATGCCGAGATACTCAGAAAGCACACGGAAATTCTCCATACGCCCATCCTCGCCATTCAGGTAACGGATCAGTGTACGGTAAGAGATCCCTGTGTCCTCAGAACACTTTCTGATCGTGATCTTTCTCTGCCTCAGCATTTCACGAAGTTTTGTTTCTCTCATTGAAGCATCTTTCTAAAGTTAATATCACATTGCCGCCCTTCATTGTGAGTTGACAGTCAAACTTCTGAAAAGATATGAATCTATTTAGTCAACCCATAAAAATTATAAAAGTATTTTTGCAATAAAACAAGTGCCAAATTTGGCACCTTCATGTAAATTTTGACCAATTATCATATTCACTGATATATATGGCAGAATCATCCTGTCCCGGGCCGAAAAAAACAGGAGGAGGGGACAGACCCCTCCTCCCGGATACGGGCACTAATTCCAGGAATCTTCCTGTCCGGCGCCTTTTTCACACATTATTCTCCAAGCACCTTCTTGCGGGCTGCGATCATATCATTTACGATTGCCATGTCATAATCGCAAAGTTCCTGCCAGCCAAAGTCATCCAGCTGAGCCTTCATATCCGCCCAGATCTTTTCGAATTCCTCATCACTTTCCGCATAGATCATCTGCCAGCCGGCATTCTTTGTCAATGTAGACAGCTGTGCGCGGATCGTTGAAATATCGGAAGGATCCGCAGGAGACGCATAGTCGATACCGGGGGCAACCGTCAACTGGTTCCTGCTCTCCAGATACTCCAGCGGAGAATACACGCCGTACAGTTCTTCCCACTTATTCGTGTAATCGTTACGGCCGTTCTCCAGTGTACTCTTCCATAAGGATGTGGTCGTCGGTTCACCTCCCAGCAGGCTGTTCGGGTCATCAGAGTGTACCAGCGGGTAATTGATCTTACAGGTACCGTCATCCCACTTACCGCCGCCTAATTCATCCGGGGCGACCTTGTCGCTGCTGGTATTCAGGCCGAATTCCGTCAGTACCGGGTGTCCATCCACCATTTCATAAGAAATACCCTCGATCAGTCCACTGTTGTACAGAAGACCTTCTTCAGATGCGTAGAAATCCAGGAACTCCATCAGGCGGTCCGGATATTTCGCGCCGGAGCCTATAGCAAAGGCATTGCCCTCCGCACCGTACTTATTGTAGCCTGCATTGCAGATCAGTGAATCG
Organism: uncultured Eubacteriales bacterium; assembly: GCA_902803485.1. Lineage (GTDB taxonomy): Bacteria > Bacillota > Clostridia > Lachnospirales > Lachnospiraceae > UBA1267. The sequence goes on from CADCQD010000007.1 coordinate 1,363, forward strand.
TCCGTCGGAACATAGCCAAAACCATAGGTCGACGGATCATAACCGGTACTGTAAATGTTCCTGCCGAGGAAGGTCCACCAGCTGAACAGGACACGGCCATCCTTGGCTTTGGTATTGATAGTATCCCAGGGCTGTGTCGCGGAGTCCGGATCCAGATAGCCGTCGCGGTATGCTTTATTGTAGATCTTCAGCCACTGATAATACAGGCTGTCATCATCGATCAGATTGATCACATCACTGCCGTCCGGCGTCATCCAGTAATAGCCCTGCGCTCCGCTGTAGCCGTAAAGATACATCATCTCGCGGGAACCGCGAACGGTGGAACCATCCCAGTCGCCGAACAGTGAGAACGCGTATACCTTCTCGCCTGCATCCGTGGTCGGATTATCATCCTGCATCTGGTACAGCAGTTTCACCAGATCATCCAGCGTGGCCAGCTTCGGCGCGCCTGCAGCAAGATATGCGTCCCAGCGAAGGAAAGTACCGGCTTCCACATTGACGCCGCGGCCGGCGGCTTTGCTTGCGTCATTGTTTGAAACACGACCGGGGATCGCGTAAACTTCATCCGTACCCATGGATTCGCGGAACGCTTCATAGGCAAAAGACAGCTTCTGAAGGTTCGGGCAATTCGGAAGGTACGGAGACATGCTTCCCAGAAGTCCTGCTGTATAGCAGTCGATCATTCTGGCTTTTGTCTGAACGATGATATCACCCAGGTTGCCTGCCGCGGACCGGGTCTGATACAGCTGGTCGCCGGTACCTGCGACATTCGGCGCGATGATATTCATTTTCATGTTAAACTTATCCAGCAGTATTTTGGCATACCAGCCTGTAGTATCACCCATGTAATTCGCGTATGTATTGAACATTTCAATATCATACTCTTCATCATGGCTGATTCCCGCAGCTTCCTCTTCCCCGCTGTCTTCCGGGGCCGCTTCCTCCCCTTCATCAGCAGGCGCCTGTTCTTCTGCTTCATTCTTTGTGTCCGCAGGCTTTGCTCCGCTATCAGACGGCACAGCGCCGCAGCCCGCGAGGCTGAGGATCATCGCAAGCGCGATGAACCATGAAACCCATTTCTTAATCATTCTGCAACCTCCTTTATACAATATTTTTATATACAGCACAGTTCTGTTTCCTGATCACCGGCCCGGAAAACGCAAACGAAGAGCCGTGAAGACTCTTCGTTTGCGTTTTACTCTTCCTTAGGCTGAGGCTTCCATTCTCCCAGCAGTTCCTCCAGGCTTACACCCAGATACGCGGACAGGACCCGGTAATTTTCCAGCCGCCCGTCTTCTCCTTTCATGTAGCGGATCAGCGTCCGGTAAGAAATCCCTGTATCCTCCGAGCACTTCCTGACGGAGATCTTTCTTTGTTTCAATAATTCACGCAGTTTGATATCACTCATATGACGCTTCTTTCTTTTGCTTTCGTTATCAGGCCAACATTCATTTCCATTACATCTGTTATGCCGGACGCAGGCTCTGCGCAACATATTAACAATGTCTGTTGTAACATTCACTTTACTAGTATATTTGCAATAAATCAAGTATCACTTTTGTCACATATATGTTCGTTTTAACTAATTTAATAAATCATTTGAGTAAACCCGTAAAATTCATATCTGATCCGCATCAGATAACAAAACAAAAGTATAACATGCCCTTCAGTCAGAATTGACATTTGCATTCCGCCGCATTTGCTTCTATACTAAAGGAAAACAGGCGTTGATCCGTGCTCCGTTTGAGCGGAGATGCGGAACCGGGATATAACAAGACATAAGGAGGCTGCTATGAAAAAAAGTTTTGAAATCGCGCAGCGCGGTTATCTGAAGAACCGCGGTGTGGAAGTTATGGCTTTCGACGATTATTACGCTGCCAGCCATCAGTCCGGCGTCAGCATCATCATGCATGGAAACCGGGTGGCGTCCAATGGCGACATCCGCATCCAGTCAGAGCCCGGCGGAAGGGGGTATTGCAGCGTCTGCAAAGAGAAAGGAACCGATCCGGAAAGCCATATGATCTGGGCACGGGCGGAATATCCGGACGTAGGTTCCCATGATCCCGCGGCCCGGTCGCTTCAGAAACTGGTCCGCATCGAATACAAAGTCCGGGTGACTGGCGAAGGAGACCGTTTCCGGATCTCGGTCGACCTGGATGAGCCCCTGCCGGAGGAGACCGTGGGCTTCGCCAGATTTATACTGGAACTCTTCCCCACGCCGCTTCTCGGAAAACCGTGGATCATGGATGAACGCGGCGGGATCTTCCCCCAGCAGGCCAACGGGCCGGCCATGCCGCAGAAACCGCTTCAGGTGAAGCTGACGGACGAAACGGATTTTCATCAGGACGCGGAGATGTACGCGCCGCTTTACGATCCGAATTTCCAGGGAGTGCCTTATGCTTCCGGCCGCTGCCTGACCATTCTTCCGGATGATCCGGCGAGGAGGCTGACCATTGAGAGCCCGGACGCCGAGCTTCTTTTAAGTGACGCCCGCTTCAGCCGCTATAACGGCTGGTTCGTGGTTTCATCCCTGATCCCCGGCGGAAAAACGGAAAGCGCGCTGGAATGGATCGTAACCCCCGGCATCATTGAAGACTGGCTGTACCCGCCGGTAATCCAGACCTCCCAGGTGGGATATCATCCCGGACAGCCGAAGGTAGCTGTGGTGGAACTGGATGAGTTCGACCCGGTGACCAGTGACGCGGTCCTTTATAAGATCACGCCTGTGGGAAAGGTCAAGGTAAAGGATCTTCCCGCGAAGCCATGGGGCAATTTCCTCCGCTACCGCTATCTCCATTTTGATTTCACTGACGTAAAAGAAGAGGGATTATATCAGATCGGTTATCAGAATTCCGTGACCACGGTCTTCCGGATCGCGTCCGACGTATATGACCGCGGCGTCTGGCAGCCGGTGCTGGAGTATTTCCTTCCGGTCCAGATGTGCCATATGCGGGTGAATGACAAGGGCCGCTGCTGGCATGATCTCTGCCATATGGATGACGCGAAGATGGCGCCCATCAGCCGTGTGCATTTTGACGGCTACCGCCAGGGACCTTCCACATTGACAAAGTTCCGGCCCGGAGACTGCGTACCCGGCCTGAATATGGGCGGCTGGCATGATGCCGGAGATGATGATCTCAGAATCGAGTCCCAGGCCGGCGAGTGCTACATCCTGGCCATGGCTTATGAAGAGTTCCATGTGGACTATGACGCGACCACCATTAATCAGGAAATGAAGATCACCGAGATCCATCAGCCGGACGGAAAGAATGACATCCAGCAGCAGATCGAGCACGGCCTGCTGTCTGCCGCAGGCGCCTACAAGGCACTGGGCAGGCTGTACCGGGGCATCATCGCGAATGATACCCGCCAGTATGGACTCCTGGGCGATCCCGCGGCGATGACGAAGAATATCACCGGTGATTCTGATGACCGCTGGGTATTTACGGAAGACAATCCGCGGCGTGAGCTGACCACCGCCGGCCAGTTCGCGGCCTGCGCCCGCAGCATGCGCGGATTTAATGAAACGCTGGCGGAAGAGACGTTGAAAGCGGCGGAAGAACTGTTTGAGAATACAGATGAGAATAAAGTGCCGGATCCCTCGGAACTGCGCTTCCTCGGGAGAGGCAGCGCTGTCAGCGCGAAGATCTTCGCGGCTGCGGAGCTGTACCTCACCACCGGCAAGGAGAAATACAGAGAATATATCCTTTCAAAACTGGATCACATCTGTGAGAACATCAAAGAAAATGCCTGGGCGGTCTGCCGGGTGGTCCACGAGCTGAAGGATGAAGCCTTTACGGAGAAATTCAAAGAAGCGCTTCTGGTGTTCCGGCAGGATTTCATGAAGGAATCCGCATCCACGCCTTACGGCGTGCCTTATGCTCCGGACGTCTGGGGCGACGGCTGGAATCTCCAGCGCCGCGGTTTCCAGTATTACTTTATCCAGAAGGCCTTCCCGGATCTCTTCCCCGAGGATCCGGTCTTTGACACAGTGAACTTTATTCTGGGCTGCCATCCCGGCTCCAACACGGAATCCTTCGCCTCCGGCGTAGGCGCGAAGTCCACCATCCATGCCTATGGCTGGAACCGGGCGGACTGGTCCTACATTCCCGGCGGCGTGATCTCCGGCACGGCCATGATCCGTCCGGATTTCCCGGAGCTTCTGGTGTATCCTTTCCTGTGGCAGCAGACCGAATATGTCCTGGGCGGCGGTTCTTCCCATTACATGTTCCTGGTCCTTGCGGCACAGGCGCTCCTGAATAAGTAAGTGCCAGTCTGAGCGGGCCGGGTGTTCCCGGCCCGCTTTTTGCAAGTCCTTCATGCGGCTCTATGCCGCTTCCGGTGATTGCAGCTCACATATTTTTAACCAAATCAGCCCGGAGGCGCTGCTCCGGGCTGAAGAATTACGCGGTCTCGGGACGTTCCGCGAGATTCACGATCCAGATATTGCTGCGGACCAGGAAGAATCCGATCAACGCTTTGATCAGATCCGCGCAGGTCACGCAGATGTACATGCTGATGGCAGGCATCGCCGTAAACCGGCTCAGGCAGAAGGCGATGGGTACGCTGATCGCCCAGGTAAAAGCCGAATCAAACAGGAAGGTGACAAAAGTCTTTCCTCCCGTCCGAAGGGTAAAGTAAGCACAGTGCGTAAACGCAAGGATGGGGGCAAAAAACGCCTGGACGGTCATCACCTGCGTTGCCATTGCCCGCGCCTCATCATTAGTGTTGTAGATCAGCGGGAAGAAACGGCCCAGGATCAGAAGAAGCACCATGGACAGGATACTGAAGGCCAGGCCGAAGGCAATGATCTTATTGTCCGTATCCTTGGCTTCGTCCAGCTTATTCGCGCCCAGAAGCTGTCCGATGATGATGGCCACCGCGTCGCCCATGGCAAACAGTACCACATTCAAAAGCTGCGTCAATGTGTTCGCGATGTTGAACGCCACGATGATGTTCAGCCCGCGCATGGAGTAACACTGCGTCAGCGTGGTCATACCCACAGACCACATGGATTCATTGACCAGAAGGAGCGTTCCTTTTGAAATATACCGCTTCACTTCCGTAAGCGGCACCCGCATCGTCCGGTACATGCCCTGGATCCAGGTATGCTTCTCACTGTGCGTATGTACATAAACCGCGCAGATGGATGCCTCCACATAGCGGGAGAGCACTGTCGCGATGGCGGCGCCCCGGACGCCCAGTTCCGGGAATCCAAGTTTACCGAAGATCAGAAGATAATTGAAAACCAGATTGACAAACACCGCGCAGACGCCAGCAATCATCGGCATCCGTGTTTCTCCGCATCCGCGGAGCGTAGACGCGTAGGTCTGAAGCACGGCGATGGCCGGGAAAGACAGCAGGATGATCCTCATGTACTCTGTGCCGTACTGAAGCGTAGCTTCCATGCTGGCCTGCGCGTTTTCATCATTCAGGAACAGCTGAAGAAGCGACGGTCCGAAGTTCAGCAGCACCAGTACCGCGATTACGGAAAGCGCCACGATCAGCCACAGTTTCGCGCGGAAGGTGTGCCGGATGCCTTCGTCATCCCCGGAGCCGTAATACTGGGCGGTAAAAATGCCGATGCCGCCCAGGCCTCCGAACATGCAGAGGAAATAGACAAAGATCAGCTGGTTCGCGATGGAAACGCCGGACATCTGTTCCGTACCGATCCGCCCGACCATGATATTATCCAGCATACCCACAAAATTTGTGATAAAGTTCTGGATAATGATGGGGATCGTGATCCCCAGGACATGCCGGTAGAAGGCTCTGTCGCCAATATATTTCTCCCGGAATGATTTATGTACGGTTTTAACCTGATAAGCCATAGATCGTTACTGCTCCTTTTGAGTATCCGGCGGCGCCGGAAGGCCGAACGCCTCCGGCCGCATGCGCGGACATACATTTTCAACGGTTGTGATCACGGAGTCCGCAAGGCGCGCTCCGATCTCGCAGGCTTCCTGCAGCGTCTTTCCATAGGTCAGACCTGCGCAGACGCCGGCAAAGAAAGAATCCCCGGCACCGGTAGTATCCACTACCCGCACGTCTCCCGCGCTGCAGGATCCTTCCCCGTACTCCTGATCCGAATATACCGCGCCGGCAGGACCCATGGTCACGACCAGCCCCGGGATCCCGGCTTCTTCCCGCTTTTTCCGAAGGATCTTTTTGAGTTCTTCAGGCTCCAGCAAGCTGTAATCATCACAGAACAGCAGTCCTGCTTCCTCCAGATTGCAGACGATGCACCGGACTCTTTTCATGTATGCTTTCCGTTCCAGAGCGATGCTCATATTGGATACTACAGCGTAAACGTCCTTTTGATATTTTTCCGCGAAAGAAAGCACCATCTCCACAATGGAAGGATCCGTATCGATCTCCAGCGCGACGCTGTCGCACTCCCGGAAGATCTCGTCCCCATGTTTTTCCATGGTCTTCAGCACCGGCAGGAAATCCGGCCGCTTGGAAATCGA
>CADCQD010000008.1 GCA_902803485.1 uncultured Eubacteriales bacterium
ACGGTCAGCGCCATCGGATCCGCGATCCCCACGTCCTCCGCGGCGCAGATCATAATACGCCTCGCGATGAAACGGACGTCCTCTCCGGCGCTCAGCATCCGTGCAAGATAATACACCGCGGCATCCGGATCAGAGCCGCGCATGCTTTTAATAAACGCTGATATGGTATCGTAATGCTGGTCTCCTTCCCGGTCATAACGAAGCACGCGCTTCTTCAGGCATTCCCGGATGACCGGAAGGTCGATGTGGATGATCCCGTCGCTGCTCCGGTCCGTGGTCAGCACGGCAAGCTCGATTGCGTTCAGCGCGGCGCGGGCATCTCCCGATACGATCCCGGAAAGATACGATGCAGCTTCATCCGTGATCTCCGCGCGGAAAGCCCCCATGCCCGCCTCCGGATCCCGGATCGCTCTTCGGATCAGTTCCAGGATATCCTCATCGGAAAGAGGCATCAGTTCAAAAACGAGAGAACGGGAAAGCAAAGCGCCGTTCACTTCAAAATACGGATTCTCCGTGGTCGCGCCGATAAGGATCACGGTTCCGTCTTCCACATAAGGCAGAAGATAATCCTGCTGCGCTTTATTGAACCTGTGGATCTCATCGATAAACAGGATCGTCTTCTTCCTGAACATGCGGGCATTGTTCTTCGCTTTTTCCACGGCCTCCTCCATGTCCTTTTTTCCGGCCATGGTGGCGTTGATCTGGATAAAATCCGCATGTGTGCTTCCGGCGATCACTTTCGCCAGCGTCGTCTTCCCGGTACCCGGCGGGCCGTAAAAGATCAGCGAGCTCAGCTGGTCCGCGCGGATCGCCCGGTATAAAAGGCGGTCATGCCCCAGGATGTGCTTCTGCCCCACCATTTCGTCCAGTGTTTTCGGGCGCATCCTGGACGCAAGAGGAGACTCCTTTTTTGAAGAAGTCTCCTGCATCAGATCAAAAAGATCCATTTATTTTCCCTCAAAGAATTCGCATAAGCCGGATAAAGCCGCTTCTTCGTCCGCGCCGTCTGCTTCGACAGTCACACTGTCCCCCGCCATCAGCCCCATGGTCATCATGCCCATCAGGCTTTTCGCGTTCATTCTTTTTGTTCCGTCTGTCAGATACACGGAAGCGCCGAACTGACTGGCTCTCTGGACGCAAAGCGCAACGTTCATCGCGTCCATGCCCTGCTCCCTTAAGACCTGAACCACCTTAGTTTTCATAATTTTCTCCCCTCTGCGATCTCATGGATCTTTCGCATTCTGTGACTGATGCCTGATTTCCCAAGCGGAGGATCAAGCATTTCCCCAAGCTCTTTCAGACTGATATCCGGATGCTTTAACCGCGCGTAGGCAACCTCCCTAAGCGCACCGGGCAGCTGGTCCAGGCCGATGAGCTGATCTATTTTTCCGATGTCATGAAGCTCGCGCACAGCCGCGGACACCGTCTTCCCGAGATTTGCCGTCTCGCAGTTGACGCTGCGGTTCACGTTGTTCCGCACGTCCTTCATGACCCGTGTATTTTCAAAATTCAGCAGGGAAACACTGGCCTGTATCAGGCCAAGAAAATCCACGATCTGATTCCCTTCTTTTAAGTATACCACAATGCGGCCTTTTCGTTCAACTGTTTTTGCATTCAGGCCGAACCCCGACATGATCTCCCGGATCTCTTCCGCGAATTCCTCCGTTTCCGAAACCAGTTCCAGGTGATAGATCTTCTCAGGATCGCTCAGGGATCCCGAGGATAGAAATACGCCGCGTAAAAATGCCTTTCTGCAGCAGTCGCTCTGAAGAAGCTTTCTGTCTGCGGACCGGACCGAAAGATCCATCCGGCTGACCGCGGATTCCAGCTTCAGCGCACGGATCATCTGTTCCGATGACGCGGCATCCTGCAGAATGATCGTATATACATGTCCCCGGCGGCTCTGCTTGCGTTCCGTGACGGACACGCGGGCAGCCGTGCCGAACAGCTTTTTGATCAGGGAAAAGCCGGTTTTCGCCACCAGCACGTTTTCCGTGCGGATCCCGATATGGGGATGCCCTTCCACCGGATAAAAGAAGCCGGAGGAAGTAAAGACTGCGGATAATTCCGCCAGAGCGCAGTGGCGGGTCTCCGGGATGATCTTGGAGATCTCTTCCTTGACAAGCTGTGAAAATGACATGCTCTGCCTCACTTAAAAATCGCCCAGAAGCCGGACTTCCGGTTCCAGGAGGACGCCGAACTTCCGGAAGACCTCTTCTCTGACATACTGGATGACCTGATAGATCTCGGCAGCAGACGCTCCGCCGTAATTGACCACGAAACCGGCATGCTTCTCCGAAACTCCCGCGTTTCCGATGCGGAAGCCCCGAAGCCCCGCGTCATCGATCAGCTTGCCTGCGAAATACCCTTCCGGGCGTTTGAACGTGCTTCCGGCACTGGCAAGCTCCAGCGGCTGTTTGTCTCTTCTTCTCTGATTCAGATCATCCATCAGCGCCCTGACCTCGTCCTGCCTGCTGCTTTTGAGAAGGAATACGGCGCTGAGGACCACCAGGGAAAGTTCTTCCACCACGGAATGCCGGTAGGAGAGTTCCAGCTCTTCTCCGGAAAAGGTACGGACCATACCGTCCGGAAACAGAAGCTCCGCGCTTTCGATACAGTCCCGGATCTCGCGTCCGTAGGCGCCGGCGTTCATGCGGATGGCCCCGCCCACGGTCCCCGGGATCCCGGAGGCGAACTCCAGACCGCTTAAGGAAGCCGAAAGCGCTTCATCCGCGGCATGCTTCAGAAGCGCGCCTGCGCCGCAGATGATCCGTTCGCCTTCTGTACGGACACCGGAAAAATGCTTCCTGAGTGAAATGACGATCCCGGGAAATCCGCTGTCGCTGACCAGGAGATTGCTGCCCCGTCCCAGAATAAAGTACGGTATTTCCTGCCTCATGCATGCCGCAATGACGTTCCTGAGCTCATCCGTATTTTCAGGTGAGACCAGCGCAAGGCAGGCGCCGCCGGCGTGAAAAGTGGTATATTCACTGAGCGCCGCATGCTCCGTAATATTGTCCGGTGCAGTCAGCGCCGTCAGATCAATAAAAGAATTCATGACTATCCTCTTCTTCATCCCGCGGGTGCTTCATGTTTTCCTGCACACGGTTATAGAATTCCACTGCAGCGTTATAGCCCATCTTTTTCTGGCGGTGGTTTACTGCCGCCGCTTCCACGATGATCGCGAGGTTTCTTCCGGGGCGCACAGGCAGATGGTGGCAGACCACTTTCTTTCCGAGATACTCGATATACTGGTCTTCCATTCCCATACGGTCAAATTCGTCGCTTTTGTTCCAGTCCGTCAGCCGGATCACAAGATCGATGGTCTGGGTATTCATTACGGACTCAATACCGAACAGGGTCTTTACGTCGATAATGCCGATGCCCCGAAGCTCAATGAAATGGCGCGTCAGTTCCGGAGCGGAACCCACCAGCGTATCATCCGATACCCGCCGGATCTCCACCACATCGTCCGAAACCAGGCGGTGGCCTCTTTTAATGAGTTCGATGGCGGCCTCGGATTTGCCGATCCCGCTTTCGCCGGTGATCAGGACGCCTTCGCCGTAGACGTCCACCAGCACGCCGTGGATGGAGATCATCGGAGCCAGCTGTACATGGAGCCAGCGGATGATCTCGGCTTCCAGAAGGTTTGTGGGAAGCTCGGATACCAGGATGGGAACGCCCTGCTTCTCCGCAAGGGCAATAAATGTTTCGTCCGGCATCAGGTTTCTCGCGAAAATAACGCATGGTACGTTATACTCAAGAAGCTCGCCGTACATTTTCCTCCGCGCGTCGGGGTCCATCTGGAGTATGTAATTATACTCCACAAGCCCGATGATCTGCACGCGGAGCGGATCAAAGTAATCCCAGAAGCCGGTCAGCTGAAGGGCCGTACGGTTGATGTCCGGGATCAGGATCTTTCTTTTTTCAATATCAAGGTCGCTCGTCAGGTTACGGAGCTCCATTTTTCTTGCCAGGGTACTTACTCTCACAAATGCCATGTTCTGCCTCCGTCATCTGTTCTCAGGGCCATCCTGTCCGTCAATGCCGTCCGATGGAACGCAGCATTTCCGACAGCATGTCCAGGGTCTGCTTCTTGTTTTTCAGTACGTTCTCCATCCGCTTCCCGCGGTCGGGGACCAGCTGTGTTCCCACCGTCCCGAAGCGCGATTCGAATTCATCATCCAGAAGATAGGTGACCGTCAGGCCGTCTGACAGATCCTCCGTCCTGCTCCTCTGAAACGGCCGCACACGGATCTCTGCGCGTTCTCCATGATGGAACGTAAGGATATCTTCCGCCAGAGCGGAGAGCATCCGCTCCGCGTCCGGCAGGCCGCGGAAAACCGAGATCTCAGCGAAAAGCTCCGCATGGTCCGCGTCGCGCAGATACAGCCGGAGCATATCCTGCGGAAACAAAAGGAGCAGGCTGATCCCGGTGACGTCCTCATTTCTGAAATAAGGCTGCAGCCGGCCGGAAACCGAGGCTCTCGCGCATCTGAGCCTGTGATCTCCTTCCGCAGTATAAAAGAGTTCCATCAGGTCCGGAAGATCCTGAAGCAGCTGCGTAAGGCGCTGTTCATCTCTAAGAAGATCCTCCGGGAATGACGCGCTCCGGATCTCGTGGCGTCCGTCAGAAAACACCAGCTCCCCTTCGCCAAAAGAGATCAGGCCCGGGATCACATAGGTCCCGAGCAGCTGCCCGCCGCGTGTCTTTGCCAGTATATCACTCTTTCCGGTCATTGTTCTGCTCCTCCAGGCTCCTTAAAAACCTGCGGTCCTCCTTCTGAAGATCCGCGTTCCGAAGAAGCTCGGGCCTTCTCAGATACGTTCTTTTCAGGCTTTCCTGCCTTCTCCAGATCTCCACGTTTTTATGATGTCCGGACAGCAGCACCTCCGGCACGCGCAGGCCCATGAACTCCTCCGGCCGCGTGTACTGCGGATATTCCAGAAGATGGCTGTAAAAACTCTCTTCTTCCGCGCTGTGCTCGCTGAGGACTCCCGGGATCATCCGGGAAACGGCATCGATCAGAAGCATCGCGGGAAGCTCGCCGCCTGTCACCACAAAGTCTCCGATGGAAACCTCATCCGTTACGATCATCTGAAGCACACGTTCATCGATCCCTTCATAATGCCCGCAGAGAATGATCAGTTCTTCCTCCCGGGCATACCTCTTCGCGTCCTCCTGGTCAAACCGCTTTCCCTGGGGCGTCATATACAGCACCCGGGGCTTTTTCTCCATGGGATCCGTGATCGCCCGCCAGCAGTCGTAGACCGGCTCCGCTTTCATCAGCATGCCGGCGCCTCCGCCGTAAGGATAATCATCCACATGTTTATGCTTATCCTTTGAATAATCGCGGATATTGACCGGACGGACCTCCACCAGGGATCTTTCCCTCGCGCGTCCCAGGATGCTGGATCCCGCGCAGGTCTCGATCAGTTCCGGAAAAAGTGTCATTACATGAAAGATCATGCGTCCTCCAATCCCGGCAGAAGATCGATGGTCATACGGCGCCCGCTGACATCCACAGCCTTTACCACTTCACGGATCATGGGGATCAGTACGGTCTTTCCGTCCGGCCGCGTGATCTCATATACGTCATTGGCGCCCGAAGTTTTCAGTACGTCCGTCAGTGTCCCGTCGCGTGTTCCGTCCTGGAGGAAAACGTCCATCTGAAGGAGATCTCCGATAAAATACTCGTTTTCTCCGAGAGGCGCGGACTGGGACCTCAGGATCAGAAGATCCGCGTTTCTGTACAGCTCCGCCTCATTCATGGAATGGATCCCGGAAAGCTTCAGGATCACCATGTTTTTGAAGTATTTTACACCTTCCACATCCATGGGAAAAGAGCCTGAGGCGGTCTCCACCACCAGGCTTTTGATCTGTTTGAAGCGGTCCGGGTCATCAGTCGTCGGGTATACCTTCAGCTCCCCCTTCACTCCGTGAGGAGAAGTCACGACGCCGATCCTGAGCATATCTTCCATATACTGTTCCTCTGAACCATACAGAACTGAGAACAGGGAACAAGCGCGCGCCCGTTCCCCGGTCATTCTCAGGTATTACTCAATATCCACCATCACGTGGATGTTCTTACGAATGCCGGCCGCCTTTACGACGGAACGGATCGCATTCGCGACTCTGCCCTGTTTGCCGATCACTTTGCCGATGTCCTGAGGCGCGACTTTCAGAGTCACAAGAACGCCTTTGGAATTCTGCTCTTCTGTTACGACAACCCCGTCAGGAGAGTCCACCAGCGCTCTGGCGATCGTCTCAACCAATTCTTTCATTCAATCCTCCTTGACGATGGCGGAACCTTTATTTCTCAATACCGGCATTCTTCAGGAGTCTCGCGACTGTCTCTGTGGGCTGTGCGCCGGCCTTCAGCCACTTCTCAGCTGAATCCTTGTCGATCTTAACAGCTGCAGGTTCAACGTTGGGATCATAGGTACCGATCTCTTCAATAAATCTGCCGTCTCTGGGTGATCTGGAATCCGCAACGATCACGCGGTAATACGGAGCCTTTTTCTTACCCATTCTCTTTAATCTCATTTTAACTGCCATTTTCTTTGTCTCCTCTGATTTTTTCTATGGTATACGCCTTTTTCTGTTCTGATGATCAGAACGGGAGGCGGAACCTGCTTCCTTTCTTCCCGAGCATACCGGTCATCTGCTTCATCATCTTCCGGCTCTGCTCAAACTGCTTCACGATCCGGTTGACCTCTTCCAGACTGAGGCCCGCGCCGGCCGCGATCCGCCGTTTTCTCTGGATGGTCACCGCATCCGGATGTGATCGCTCATAAGGCGTCATGGAGTAGATCATCGCCTCGATCTTCCCCAGCTGCTTTTCTCCCGCTTCCATGTCCGCGTTCTTCATGCCCTTCATGTTCAGGCCGCCGAAGCCCATGCTGGGAAGCATATTCAGGATACTGCTCAGTCCGCCCATGTTCTTCATCTGCTGCATCTGCATCAGATAATCGTTATAATCGAACTGGCCCTTCTTCATTTTCTTTCCGAGCCTGTCCGCGTCTTCATCCGAAACGTTCTGCGCCACCTTATCGATCAGGCTCAGGACATCGCCCATGCCGAGGATCCGGGAAGCCATGCGGTCCGGATAGAACTGCTCCAGATCTTCCAGCTTTTCACCGACACCGGAGAACAGGATGGGTTTTCCCGTAACGGCACGGATGGAAAGCGCCGCGCCGCCTCTGGTATCGCCGTCCAGCTTCGTCAGGATCACGCCGTCCACATCCACTGCCTGGTCAAAGGCGGAGGCCGCGTTCACCGCGTCCTGTCCGGTCATGGCGTCTACCACGAGGATCGTGTCTGTCACTTCCACACTGTCCTTGATGGCCTGCAGTTCCTCCATCATGTCGTCATCCACATGAAGGCGGCCTGCGGTATCCAGGATCAGTACGTTCGCGTTCTGTTCTTTCGCGTGATTGACCGCGGCTTTCGCGATGTCTACGGGGCTCAGCCGGTCGCCCATGGAAAAGACGGGGATCCCGGCTTTTTCGCCGTTGATCTCCAGCTGGCGGATGGCTGCCGGACGGTAAACGTCAAGGGCTGCCAGCATCGGCCGTTTCCCGAGGCTTTTCAGCTTCAGGCCCAGCTTTGCCGCCATGGTGGTCTTACCTGCGCCCTGAAGGCCGGTCAGCATGATGACCGTAAGCTCATTCCCCGGATTCAGCTTCAGCTCGCCGGCGGTATCTCCCATCAGATGGATCATTTCCTCGTTCACGATCTTAATGACCATCTGTCCCGGGTTCAGGCCGTTCATCACGTCCTGTCCGACGGCGCGTTCCGTAACGGTATTAATAAACTGCCTGACGACCTTGAAATTCACGTCTGCTTCCAGCAGCGCCATCCTGACCTCACGCATCGCGGTGCGGACGTCAGCCTCCGTCAGGGAGCCTTTTCCTTTTAATGCTTTAAATATTTCCTGCAGCTTATCGGAAAGATTCTCAAATGCCATTTATTCCATCTCCTGCATGATCTGGTCTGCCAGCTGCCTCAGTTCCCGGCGGTCCGCCTCATCCATCCCTGCCTCCTCCAGCTTTTTCTGAAGCTTAAGGACGGTCTTTCTGACGGATTCGGCCTGGCGGACAAGGTGGAGCTTCTCTTCATAGGCCTCCATGGCCCGGTCGCAGCGGCGGATCATATCATGAATGCCCTGCCTGGAGATCCCGTATTCCTCTGCCGCCTCTGAAAGCGACATGTCATTGAATACGACCTCTTCATAGATCTCCCGGCGGTGATCCGTCAGAAGCTCTCCGTAATAATCATATAAAAGAGTTTTTTCTACGATATTATCCATTTTCTGCCACCGCCGGCTATCATACATGAAAAAGCGGGGGTTGTCAAGTCTTTTTTCTTGACACCCCCGTTCCGCATATCAGTTTATGATTCCTGCGCCTTCGGTTTCTGCCAGGACATGAAATCACACTCCGGCGCTTTTTCGCAGGCGTAATATCTGCGGCCCTTCCGGGTCCGGCGGATCACCAGTTCCGCTCCGCATTTCGGGCATTTGATACCAGCTTTCTCCATAAAGGGGCGGGTATTACGGCATTCCGGGAAACCGGGGCAGGCCAGGAATTTGCCGTGCTGGCCGTATTTGATGACCATATTTCTTCCGCACAGCTCGCAGATCTCGTCCGTCTTTTCGTCCTCGACCGTTACGTGCTCCACTTCCTTCTCCGCCCGGACAAGTTCTTCGCTGAAACTGGGATAGAACTCCCGGAGCACCTCGTGCCAGTCCTTCTTCCCCGCCGCGATCTCGTCCAGCTTCTCCTCCATCTGCGCCGTGAAACCGATGTCCACGATGTCCGGGAAAGAAGTCTTCATGATATTATTGACCACGTCGCCAAGTTCAGTCACAAAGAGGTTCCGGCCTTCCTTCGTGATGTAATGCTTCCCCAGGATGTTGGTGATGGTAGGCGCGTAGGTGGACGGACGCCCGATCCCGTTTTCTTCCATTGCGCGCACCAGCGCCGCTTCGGTATAGTGCGGCGGCGGCTGCGTGAAATGCTGCTCCTCTTCCGTACCGGCTAAGAGCAGCCGGTCTCCTTCCGCGAGCTTTAAAATGCCGGCGTCTCCGGAGTTTCTGGCTTCATCCGTATCGTATACCGTAAGGAACCCCGGATAGGTCAGCCTGGAGGCGGATGACGTAAACATCAGCTCACCGCAGGAAAAGTGCGCATTGGCATTTTCATAGACCGCGGGCTTCATCCGGCTCGCTACAAAACGCCGGAAGATCAGCTGGTACAGCCGGAAAAGGTCTCTTGGCAGATCCTGCTTTAAAAGTTCAGGCGTCAGAAAAACGTCCGTGGGACGGATCGCTTCATGCGCGTCCTGGATGTTTGTTCCCGCCTTTTTATTCACTGCGCTACCTACCTGCGCCTCTCCGTAGTGTTCCGCGATAAAGCGTTTGCACGCGGCGTCGGCTTCCTCCGCGATACGCACGGAATCCGTACGAAGATACGTGATCAGGCCGATGGTTCCGTGTCCCTTGACCTGGACGCCTTCATACAGCTGCTGCGCGAGCCGCATCGTTTTCTGCGTGGAGAAATTCAGTTTGGAACTGGCCTCCTGCTGAAGCGTCGACGTGGTGAAGGGATTGAAGGGATTCCGCATGCGGTTCTGGACCGTAAGTTCCGTCAAAGTAAACTCCTGTCCTTCTGCCGCGCGCTTCAGTTCCGTGATCTCTTCGATGCTGCCCGGGACTTCCCTTTTTCCGTTCTTTCCCGCGTAATCCACAAGGAAATGCTTCCCTGTGTCTTTTTCGCAGAGGTCTGCTTTCAGCGTCCAGTATTCCTTCGGAACGAAGGCGGAGATCTCGTCTTCCCGGTCGCAGATCATCCGAAGCACCGCGGACTGCACACGCCCGGCGGAGAGCTTGGATTTCACTTTCTTCCAGAGGATCGGGCTGATCTGGTATCCCACCACCCGGTCCAGTACACGCCTGGCCTGCTGGGCATCCACCAGGTCCTCGTTGATCTTAGAGGGAGACTTCAGCGCCTCCTTCACCGCGTTCTTCGTGATCTCGTTAAATGTGATCCGGGATACGGTCTTTCCTTTCATATCAAACGCGTTCATGATATGCCAGGAGATCGCCTCTCCTTCCCGGTCAGGGTCTGTCGCGAGAAAGATCTTGTCCGCCTTTTTGATCTCCTTTTTCATTGCGGTCAGGATCTCGCTCTTTCCGCGGATCGTGATATATTTCGGCGTAAAATCATGTTCGGTATCTACGCCGAGCTGACTCTTCGGGAGATCGCGGATATGTCCCTGGGACGCGATGATATCGTAACCGCTCCCGAGGAATTTCTTTATGGTATGGACCTTGGTAGGCGACTCCACGATAATCAGTTTGTCTGCCATTTTACTGCTCCATTTCTATAGTTATCAGTTTTTCAAAAGCCGGAAATACCGGATCATATAAAAGACAAAGGAAAGGACCATCGAACCCAGGCATATGTAAATGCTGATGTCCGAGACCTTCGGCGGAATATTGACCCAGAGAAGATGCAGGATCATCATGCTGAACAGAAGGACCGTATTCAGCTTCCCGTGCCAGGCCGCGCCCCGGATCACACCCTTTTTCTGAAGTGTGACCAGGCTCAGGATACCGGTCACAAACTCCTTCAGGACGATCAGGATCACCGGATAAATAATATGCGGAAACCGCGTGATCAGGCACAGCATGAGCGCCAGCTGCGTCAGCTTGTCCGCCACCGGATCGATCACCTTTCCCGCCGCGCTGACCAGATGAAAGTGCCGGGCGATAAATCCGTCAGCCAGATCCGTAAACGCGGAAATGATCACCAGGACCGCCGTCAGTACATAATCGCCTCTTCCGATATAGGCATACATGAAAAAGGGGATCAGAAAGATCCTGAGAAGGGAAAGAATATTCGGGATCGTGAAAAAGTAGTCCGTGTCCACGGGCTGCCTGTCGTCCTCAATGATCTCTTTTTCCTTAAGATCTTCACTGCTCATGGCAGATGCTCCTCCATTTTCTCCGGCTCATCTTCTCTGCCGGACGATCTCATATGCCAGGACTCCCGCCGCCACAGAAGCATTCAGGGAATCGATATTTCCCTTCATGGGGATGGCCGCGGTCATGTCGCATTTTTCCCGGACCAGGCGGGAAACGCCGTTTCCTTCACCGCCGATCACCAGGCCGATGGGGCCTTTCAGATCCAGGTCGTACATTACGGTCCCGTTCATATCCGCGCATACGAACCACAGGCCCTGCTTCTTCAGGTCCTCGATGGCGGACGCCAGGTTCGTTACACGGGCGACACCGGTGTAGTTCAGCGCGCCGGCAGAGGTCTTTGCCACTACTGCCGTCAGGCCTACCGCCCGGTTCTTCGGGATGATCACGCCATGAGCACCCGCGAGGTTTGCCGTACGGATGATGGCGCCCAGGTTGTGAGGGTCTTCGATGCCGTCCAGAAGGATCAGAAAGGGAGGTTCGCCCCGGTCCGCGGCAGCCTTGAGAAGATCTTCCACTTCCGCGTACTGATAGGAGGCGATCCTGGCAATGACGCCCTGATGGCTTCCGGTCTCCGAAAGCCGGTTCATACGTTCCTTTTCCACGTACTGCACGCGGATCCCGCGCTTCCCCGCTTCACGGATGATGGTATTGACGGGACCGTCCCTTAACTCCTTCTGTACAAATAAACTTTCAAAATCACGGCCGGCTCTTAGCGCCTCCAGCACCGCGTTCCGTCCTTCGATCTTAAGATTATCCATAAATTTCCTGTTCCTGTATGTGGTCCAGGAAGTCAAAGGCCTTTTTCAGCAGCGCCGTAATACGGGTATACTGTCCGGTCAGATACAGATATCCGATCACGGCTTCCAGGCCTGTGGCTTCGTGGTACTCTGTGATGGTCGCGTTTTTCGCTTTTGTATAGACGGTGGCATTCCGTCCCCTTCGGTAGACCGCAGCTTCCTCTTCCGTGAATTCCGGAAGCAGCATGCGGACCGCCCTGGCCTGCGCCGGGGCCTTGGCCCGGGCACTGCATTCCCGGTTCAGTTTATCCGCCTGCCTGTCTCCCCGCGTCACCGCGACGGTACGGTTCACAAGCTCATA
>CADCQD010000009.1 GCA_902803485.1 uncultured Eubacteriales bacterium
CCTGCGCTACGCGGTCCGCGACTACAAGAGACTCCAGCGTCACACCGTTCAGGATCTCCTTCGCTTCATCGATGGTATAGCCCTCTCCCAGAAGAATGCCTACGCGGCGGGTCCTGCCGCCGAATACGGTCACATACAGATCCCCGGCGCCCATTGCCAGATTCTCCAGATCTCCCGCGCCCTGATAGCGGAGCAGCCGGCCCATTTCCTTTGTGGCCTGGTAGAACAGCCCGGCCTGGGCATTGTACTTGATCCGGTCATCGCCGTATTTCTTTTTATTCAGGCCGATGGAAAGAGAGATGCCCAGCGCGTAGCCGTTCTTTAACGCGACAGCAGTCTCGATACCTGTCACGTCCGTGGTAATGCTGATATGATAATAATCCGTCTGCAACAGACCGCGGATCATTTCCAGTTCCTTAAGATCCGGCCCGCAGAAAGCGACCTCGGTATGTTCGTGCGCAGTCAGCTCAAAGGAAATACAGGGTCCGCCGATGGCGTTGATCTTTTTCGCGAGACCTTTTTCTTTAAGCCGCAGGGACCAGAGCTCCGGATATGTAAGGAGCCTGCCGTCTTCGGTATTCATCAGGCCCTTTGTTACGGAAAGAACAGGGGTCTCATCCGGGACCTTCGGAAGCACTTCCTCTCCGAACCAGTCCACACCGAAAGAAGAAACTCCGCCGATGATCAGTGACGCGCCGCGGATCGCTTCTTCCATATCAGTCACATGATAATAACGGACGCCTTCGGGGAAATCCACGTCGAATTTCGGATGCCTGCCGGTCCGGATACTGGTATCGATGATCTCGTCATCCAGCGGAGAACCCACCAGACGGACCTCATGGCCGTTTTCCGCTGCGGGGAAAGCCAGCGCGCTGCCCATCATGCCGGAACCGATAATCGTAATAATGCTCATAGATAAATGCCTCCTGAATTTGATCTATTCCTGTATTTGTATTATTCCTGCGGACGAACTGCAGTATAATTCCGGAAAATACTGTATCATAGAAAACCGGGCATTTCAAGCGGGATGTGAGGACGCCCGTAAAGCTTCCTGAATGAAGAAAGCCCGGGATCCCCCTGTTGACACACCGTTCTTCCGCGATTATACTGACAACAGGATCAATACAGTAAAAGGAGCGGCTTATGATACAAAAAATGATGAAAACTCTGATTTGCGAAGCGGGAGGAGGGATCCGCGTGGGCGAGATCCCGGTTCCGAAATACAATGAAAAACAGGCGCTGGTGAAAACCATTGCCTGCGGTATCTGCAACGGTACGGACGCGAAGCTGATCCATCATAAATTTAAAGGCTTCGGCGAAGAACTGTATCCCCTGACCCTTGGCCACGAGGCTGTAGGAGAGGTGATCGAGACCGGCAGCGAGGTAACGACCTTTCATCCTGGTGACAAGGTGCTTCTCCCCTTTGTGCCGGAAGATCTGGAGTACTACGGGATCCATTCCGCCTGGGGCGGATACAGTGAATACGGCGTGGTGGATGATCCGGCCTGCTACGGACCCGGGGAAGCGCCGGAGTGCGCTTACGGACAGACCGTCCTCTCTGATGATCTGGACCCGGTGGACGCCACGATGATCGTGACTTTCCGTGAGGTGCTGAGTTCCATCCAGCGTTTCGGTATCCGGCCGGGCAAACCGGTGGCGGCTTTCGGCTGCGGTCCGGTGGGCCTGACTTTTATCCGGTTTATGAGCTGGCTGGGCGTGCACCCCATCATTGCCTTTGATATTATTGACGAAAAGCTGGAGGACGCGAAGAAGATCGGCGCGGACTACGCGTTCAACAGTAAGACCTGCGATCCTGTCAGCAAGGTACGTGAGATCTGTCCGGAGGGTGTACCGTACGTGCTGGATGCCGTGGGCGTCACAGGCATCATCAATACCGCGATGGGGATGCTGACAGACCAGGGAAAGATCTGCTGCTATGGAATATCTCCGGAGATGGATATGCATCTGGACTGGTCGCCGGCGCCGTATAACTGGACGCTGCAGTTCCAGCAGTTCCCTTCCAAGGTGGAAGAGGGAGCCGCGCACGAACAGGTGGTTCAGTGGATCCGGGAAGGCAGGCTGAATATGAAGGATTACATCTCGGACTATTTCAAATTCGAGAATATCCTGGACGCCTTTGAGGCACTGGAAAAGAAAGCCATTGCCAAAAAAGGCATTATCGTATACTAAAAGAAAAACCGGCCCGCGGGGGCCGGTTTTTTCTTTTACACAATATCTTTCAGCGGGCAGAGCAGTATGCCTGCCGCCGTCATCGCGCTTCGGATCTTTTCCACAAAAGCCAGGGCTTTCGCGTTGTCTCCGTGGACGCAGATGGAATTACAGTCAACGGTAATATCTGTACCTTCGATGGTTTTTACCTTGTGTTCCATGACCATGCGGATGCTGCGTTCAATGGCTTCTTCTTCGTCCGTTATCATGGAACCTGGGATGGTCCGTGAGACCAGGGTGCCGTCGGTGTTATACGCCCGGTCCGCGAAGAATTCGGAGGCGGTGCGGAGCCCGAGATCCCGGGAAGCCTTTTCCAGCTGTCCGCCGAAGAGCGCGAGGACGATCAGCTTAGGATCAAAATCGCGGATGGCCTCGCAGATCGCGGAAGCCAGCTTGTAATCCTTGGCCGCCATATTGTACATGGCGCCGTGGGGTTTTACATGCTGCATACGGCATCCATTTGCCCTCAAAAAGGCGTCCAGAGCGCCCAGCTGATAAAGTGTGTAAGTGTACGCTTCCTTCGCTGAAATCACCATATTCCGGCGTCCGAAGCCCATCAGGTCCGGATAGCCCGGATGCGCGCCCACCTCCGTACCGGAGGCCTTCGCGATCTTTACGGCGCCGTCCATGACCACGGGGTCGGAGGCGTGGAAACCGCAGGCCACGTTCGCGGAAGTGATCAGCGGGATGACTTCGTCATCCATGCCCAGTTTGTAATTTCCGAAGCTTTCCGCCAGATCGGAGTTCAGGTCGATCTTATACATCATGAGTTCCTCCTTTGACGAAGCGCTCAACAAATCCGGTGTCCGCCTGTCCCTTTGCAAAGGTGTCTGTACAGAGCGCGCGGTACAGGAAATCCAGATTTGTTTCGATACCCATCACCAGGGTCTCATCCAGCACGCCCCGCATCTTGACCAGCGCGTCGTCCCTGTTTTTGGCATGGACCAGGATCTTCGCGATCATGGAATCATAATCTGAAGGCACCGTATAGCCGGTGTAAAGGGCAGTGTCCACCCGGACGCCTGTGCCGCCCGGAAGATGCAGCGCCGTAACCTTTCCGGGGCTCGGCATGAAATTCATTTCCGGGATCTCCGCGTTTACGCGGCATTCGATGGCATGGCCGCGGATCACGACGTCCTCCTGGCAGAAGGACAGGGGCTGCCCCATGGCTACCTGGATCTGTTCCATGACCAGGTCGATGCCTGTGACCAGCTCCGTGACTCCGTGCTCCACCTGGATCCGGGTATTCATTTCCATGAAATAGAAGGCGCCTTCCTGGTCCACGATGAATTCCACGGTGCCCGCGTTTGTATAGCCCACGGTTTTCGCCGCAAGGACAGCGGCTTCCGACATTTCTTTTCTTGTTTTATCATTGACCGCAGGGCTTGGCGCTTCCTCAATGAGCTTCTGGTGGTTTCTCTGCACGGAGCAGTCGCGCTCCCCCAAAGAGACCACATGGCCCAGTTCATCCGCCATGACCTGCACTTCCACATGCCGGGGCTTCAGGATCAGTTTTTCGATATACATGGCGTCGTCGCCGAAGGCATTGGCGGATTCCCGCTGTGCTACATTAAACTGGTACTCGAATTCGTCCTCGTCCATGGCCTGGCGCATGCCCTTGCCTCCGCCGCCGGAACTGGCCTTGATCATGACGGGATACCCGATGAGAGCGGCCTGCTTTTTTCCTTCTTCCGCCGTATAGACCGGTTCCTTTGTACCTGGGATCACGGGAACTCCGGCCGCCATCATGGTATTTCTCGCGGCGGATTTATTGCCCATCCGGTCGATGACGTCCGCTTCAGGACCGATGAACTTCAGTCCGTTTTCCGCGCATTTCCGCGCAAAAGCACTGTTTTCGGAAAGAAAACCATATCCCGGATGGATGGCGTCGCAGCCCATGTTCAGGGCCGCTGTAATGATCTGATCAATGTTGAGGTAACTGCTTCTTGCAGGTCCCTCGCCGATGCAGATCCGCTGGTCCGCAAGCTGAACATGCAGACTTTCCGCGTCTTCTTTGGAATACACGGCCACAGACCGTATCCCCATATTCCGGCAGGCCCGGATGACGCGCACCGCGATTTCGCCGCGGTTGGCGATCAGGATCTTTTTAAACACTCTGAAACCTCCCGGATCACAGCTTCTTTACACGGAAGAGGGGCTGTCCGTATTCCACCTTCTGTTCATTGGATACCAGCACGGCCTCGATCTC
>CADCQD010000010.1 GCA_902803485.1 uncultured Eubacteriales bacterium
AAGCCGCATATGAGCGCGGACTCGGCCACAATGAGATGCACAGCGAAGTGGAGTATGTGGTTGCTCATGGGATCGCCACCAGGATCGGCGAAAAACGCGCCGTGATCGGCAGCGCGCATTTCATATTTGAAGATGAGGGGGTAGAGATCCTTCCTGAGGACCAGCCTCGTTTCGAAGCGCTTCCCCAATCTGTTTCCTGGCTTTATCTGGGGATAGGAGGAGTCCTTTCTGCCGCGATCGGCATATCTGATCCGCTTCGGCCTGAGGCGCGTCTGGCGGTCCAGGCACTGCATTCAGAAGGAATCGGTAAAGCGGTCATGCTGACAGGAGACAGCCGAAGAGTTGCGGAAGCTGTCGCGAATGAACTTGGGATCGACGAATACAGGGCAGAGGTGCTTCCGGAGGACAAGGCGGATTTCATCAAAGCAGAACATGAAGCAGGCAGATGCGTGATCATGATTGGCGATGGTATCAACGATACTCCGGCACTTTCCATGGCGGACGTCGGAATTGCTGTGGGCAGCGGTGCTGTTATCGCAAGAGAGGTCGCGGATGTGACCATTGCCGCGGAGGATCTTCACGAACTGGTGTGGCTGAAGCGTCTGAGCGATGCACTCATGCGCCGCATCAACCGGAACTACCGTTTTGTGATGGGCTTTAATGGCGCCCTGATCCTGCTTGGCGCGTTCGGCCTTCTGTCTCCGGCAGCTGGAGCGCTGCTTCATAACACCTCGACCATATTGCTGAGCATGGATTGCTTAACGCATTTACTTGACGATGAGGACGGGAACAGACCTCAGCATTGAGCCAGTCCCTTTTGAGAATGAAGATCGTAAAAGCGGATTTCGGCTGCTTTTGCCGCAAAAAGAAAAGAGGTTAATGACATGATAAAAACAACCATGAAAATCGACGGCATGATGTGCGGAATGTGTGAGGCCCATATCTGCGACGCGATACGTAAGGCAGTGCCTGCCGTGAAAAAAGTCTCAGCTTCCAGGGGAAAAAAGGAGGCCGTCTTTTTGACGGAGGACGCGGTAGATCATGACCGCCTGAAATCTGTCATTGACGCGACCGGGTACACGTGTCTTGGCGTTGAATCCGTCCCATATGAAAAGAAAGGCCTGTTCAGACGGAAATGAAAACGGTGATCTGGGGGCTTATGATCCCCTTTATCGGCACGGCAGCCGGCGCAGCCTGCGTGTTCTTCCTGAAAAAGGATCTCAAAGCCGGCGTACAGCGTGCTTTGACCGGTTTTGCGGCGGGTGTAATGGTGGCGGCATCCATCTGGAGCCTGATCGTACCGGCAATAGAGCAATCGGCGGAGAAAGGCAGATGGGCGTTCCTTCCGGCCTTTTCCGGCTTCTGGCTGGGCGTTCTGTTCCTGCTCCTTCTGGACCATGTGATCCCGCATCTGCACAGAAACATCGATCAGGCGGACCAGGTGGAAGGGCTGAAAGCAAAACTGGACCGGACCATGATGCTGGTCCTCGCCGTGACGCTTCATAATATCCCGGAGGGAATGGCAGTAGGCGTAGTCTACGCGGGCCTTCGGTCCGGCACGGCCAATATTACGGCAGGCGGCGCGCTGGCGCTGGCTCTTGGCATCGCGATCCAGAACTTCCCGGAAGGCGCGATCATCTCCATGCCGCTTTATGCAGAGGGAAAAAGCAAGCCGAAGTCGTTTCTGCTGGGCGTTTTGTCCGGCGCGGTGGAGCCGGTCTTTGGCGGACTTACCGTTTTGATCGCCAGCCTGGTGGTCCCTGCCATGCCGTATTTCTTATCTTTTGCGGCAGGAGCTATGTTGTATGTGGTCGTGGAGGAACTGATCCCGGAAATGTCTTCCGGGGAACATTCCAATATCGGCGTCATATTCTTTTCCGTCGGATTCAGTCTGATGATGGCGCTGGACGTGGCGCTGGGATAAAACCGGCTCTGCCTGCCGGAAGGAATCGAGGTACCTATGCTGTTGACACTATTGTTATCTTTGGTTTTGATCGCCGCGTTATGCCTGCTGCTCTACGCAGCCGTAGCATTGATCCAGAACAGAAAACTTTTTACGACAGCGCCGAAAGACATCCAGGCTGCCGCGAAAGACCATCCGGAGCGTTTTTATGGGGCTCATGCGCTGGGCTGGAAGCTGGCGGTCATCAGCATCCTTGCAATGATCGGAGCGTTCCTGTACGGCGGGTACGACGGGGTCCGGAAAGGATTTACCTTCTGGCAGTATTTCCTCCGCTTTATCGTGATGCTTTATATATGGAAGGCTTTCGATATCATCTGCCTGGACTGGCTGCTCCTGACAAGATCCCGCTTCTTCCAGCATTTCTATCCGGAAACAGAAGGCTGTGAAGGTTATCATCAATTCGGTTTCAACCGGAAAGAGCAGTTGACCCGCATCATTCTGTTCCCGTTTGTGGCGGCATTGATGGCGGGGATCGCCTGCGTGATCGGAGGTTGAATATGAAAACTGCAGAGAAGATCATGAAGAAGAAAACTTCGATGAAAGCAGAAATGGATAAAGTCCTTCCAAAAGCGCAGAGTGATGCTCTGTGGCAGGAAGCGGCGGCGAAACTCGACGGCTTCCTGACGCGGTACAGCGCCCTTCCCAAGGGTGTGCATATGCATACGGACAGCAGGATCCTTCCGTCAGCTGCAGTCTATCTGACCGTGAAGGATGCGGCAGGACAGGAGGAAGCGTACCGGATCATTGAGGACGCTGCCGTTCAGATCTGTAAGCCGATAGAAAGGAAACTCGGGAAGCTGATGAAGCTTCCGGGGATGCGGAGCCTGTTCCTCAAAGCCTGGGACCCGATGACGAAGAAACTGTTCGGACCCGGAAACGGTTTTCAGAATGTGTTCTATCCGAAGAAGAAGGGTGAATACAGGATGGATGTCACGTCATGTCCGTACTGCCGGTATTTCACGGAACTGGGCTGCCCGGAACTTACGAAGATCTTCTGCGAAAATGACGAACGGATCTATGGAAATCTTCCCGGACTCAGTTTCATACGGACCGGAACTCTCGGCAAAGGAGCGGAGCGCTGTGATTTCTGCCTCAGGAAGGAACGCTGAAATACTAAAAATAAACAGAGTGAAAAACCCCGCGGTTTCCGCTGAAGCAGAGATCGCGGGATTTTTCTGATATGCGGGTCCAGTTACGAGCCGGATCAATAACTTGACTGTTGCTTTCAGCAATGGTAAAAAGAAAGCTGTCAGGATATGAATGACAAGGAGAAGCTGAAAAATTATGGGAATGAGAATGAAACAGATTCGCGCATTATTTCTGATTCTGCTGCTGACTATGATCCTGCCTCTGGCTTCCTGCCAGATCGCACCGCAATCGAACGGTGGAAAAGATGATTTCAAACTGAACTACAGAATTGCTGATAAAACCGAAGGGACAGAGCTGCTGATGTCCAACGATGCCTATCACGACGGCATGACTCAGAATGATCTTGATTTCAGGATGCAGGCGCGGGGATCATCCCTGGAGGATTACATGGCATTCGCGAAAGAGCAGGTGCTTGATTTTACAGACGAACAGAAAACCATCATTCACAAGCATATGGAACGGATCAGCAAAGTGGTCGCAGAAAGAGGTTATAAGATTCCTGAACTTGAACAGATCGTGTTTATCAATACGACAATGCTGGAAGAGGGCGGACCAACAGCTTATACTCACGGTACGCAGATCTATTTTAACGGAAATGTCCTGACGAAGTATGACCGGAAAGACCGGGGCGATGAATACCTTGACTTTGTATTCGCTCATGAATTATTCCACTGCCTGACGCGCTGCAGCAGAGAGTTCCGTTCAGAAATGTACAGTATTATCCATTTCACTACACAGGATGAGGACTATGAGCTGCCGCCTTCAGTAAAAGAATACTTTATTTCTAATCCTGACGTGGAACATCACAATTCCTGCGCGGCATTTCTGATCGATGGCAGGAGTGTGGACTGCTTTACCGCGTTCGTAACCACAAGGCATTTTGAAAAAGCCGGAGATGAATTCTTTGACGTCGGTACTACAGCGCTGGTGCCTGTTGACGGCACAGATATCTATTATACTCCGGAACAAGCCGAAAACTTCGATGAGGTTTTCGGAAAGAATACCGATTATGTGATCGATCCCGAGGAATGCATGGCAGACAATTTCGGATTTTTGCTGGCATATGGTATGAACGGACGTGACGGCAGCGGTTATCCGGATCCGGAAATCATACGTTCAGTAGAAGATATACTGAAGAAGTAACTCATGGAAACCGGAAAAATGACCGTGAGGTAACTCTGCAGGAAAAGATTCTACGATGCGTAGAATAAATATTTGACAAATTATACAAATATGGGATTCCATCAGGACGCAGAATCGAATATAATAATCGTGAAAGAAATGATGAGGCTGCCGCGCGGCCGGAACGGAGAAAGCTAATGGAAAATCAGCTTGCTGAGAACATCCGCATATACCGGAAAGGTATGGGGCTTACCCAGGAACAGCTGGCCGAGAGGCTTGGCATCACGCTGGGAGCAGTTTCCAAATGGGAGAGAGGAAGTTCCGAACCGGATCTCGCGTATATCATGGAGCTCGCTGAACTGTTTCATATATCAGTGGATGCGCTGATCGGCTTTTCCCTGCGCGGCTCTGACGCGGATACCGAGGCGGACCGGATCGAAGGACTCAGTGAATCAGAGTCGGTCTGGTTGATCGCAGAAGAATACGAAAACGCGCTGAAGAAGTTCCCCAATCATTTCCGTATTGTGTACGGAGCTGCATTGACCAGCCGGCTGATCGGCGTGCTTTACAAGAGAGATGCCGAATTGAAGAAAGCCCTGGAGCTGTTCCGGCACACCATAGCCCTGCTTCCTCAGAACCGGGACTATCCGGAGATCAACGAAGCGCGTCTCAGGGATGAGATCGCCGGGTGCTATTCTGCCCTGAAAAATTACGGGAAAGCCATTGAGGAGTATCAAAAAAACAACCTTACAGGCAACAACGATGCGCGGATCGGCTGTCTGTATACCGTTTATGAAAAAAAGCCTGAAGAAGGCATCAAGTTTACGGAAAGGGCTTTCTTCAGCTGCGTCAGCAGCATGATCACTGCTATGGCGGGTTATGCGTCCTATTATATATTCACATCACAGCATGATCAGGGTATTCGCGCGGTAAAATGGACCATCCGGTTTCTTGAAAGCCTCAAAGAAGATCCGGCAAGGCACACCTATTTCGATAAGATCATCAGCCTGTTTTATCTGCTTCTGGCAATTATACAGGACTGCGGGGATCTGCCGGAAGAATCGGAAGAAAGCCTTCGAGCGGCAGTCCGGATAGCTGCGGCTTTTGATGATGCTCCGATCTCCACGATGGAAAATGTGATCCTCCTTGACGGAGTGGAAAAGCTGGTCGTCTATGACGAAAGCGGGGCCACCGCCATCGACGGGCTGAAAAATACCATAGAGGAATACGGAACCTGTGTGTCCGGCTCATTCAGGGCGAAACTCAGCCGTGAAATTGAAAACGCGATCCGGCATGAAGCGCCGGCCCGCAGTTTTTCCTGAACCCATGAAAACCAGATCAAACATATTTACGAAAGGAGTCAGATCCATGATTCAATTCAGAAACGGCTTTTATGCCGACGTACGTGTGGAAGACCGCTGCCGGGCAGTCATTTCCTACAAGGCGGGAACGCTGGAGGAAATGCGAAGCCGCAGAGAACTGCAGGCATTCCTGCGTGTTTATGACGGAAAGCTTTGGTACTATGCGTCCGTGACGGATGTCGGCCACCTGCAGAAGACCCTGGACGGGCTTTACGCCGCCGCGGAAGAAAATCCGGATATTCTGGAGGATCCGATCGTCCGGCGCTTTGAGAAGAACCGGGATGTCCTTCTTTCCTTTGAGGATCACCCCGTCCGGAACGTCCCGCTTTCTGAAAAGCAGGCGCTGCTTCTTGGGTATCTGCCGGTCCTCACCGAGGACCCCTGCGTGACCATGCCGGTCGGCATGTATCTGGACCGAAGCAGCAGATATCACTTCATGTCCAGCCTCGGCGCCGACATCGAATACGATTATCAGACCTGCGGGCTTTCTTTCAACTTCAGCATGGCGGAGGGGGAAAAGAAATTCCAGGGTTTCTGGCAGAAAGGCGCAACACGTTTTGACGAACTGGCCGGCGTTGAGGATGAGCTCCGGGCAGCCGTAAAAGAGCAGGCGGAATTTATGCGCAATTCCGTACCTGTTGAGGCCGGGCAGTATCCGGTCGTCCTGTCGCCTCAGGCCGCCGGTGTGTTCGCGCACGAATCATTCGGGCACAAGTCTGAATCGGATTTCATGCTCTCTGACGCTTCCATGAAGGACGAATGGCAGATCGGAAAGAACGTGGGATCACCGATCCTCTCGATTGCGGAATACGGCGGTATCCCGGGCTCAGGTTTCGTTCCTTATGACGACGAAGGCACGAAAGCGCGCAAAAACTATCTGATCAAAAACGGTGTGCTGGCAGGCAGGCTTCACAGCGCCATGACAGCCGCAGCGCTGGATGAGGAACTGACAGGCAATGCAAGAGCCGTCGACTGCAACTTTGAGCCCATCGTCCGTATGACCACGACTTATATAGAAGGCGGTGATCTCGATTTTGATGAACTCATCGCGCCTATCAAAAAAGGATATTTTATCAAAACGATCAATCACGGCAGCGGCATGAGCACTTTTACCATCGCGCCGAGTGTGGCTTACGAGATCTCTGACGGCAAGCTCGGCCGTCCTGTGCAGATCAGTGTCATCACGGGTTCTGTCTTTGAGACTCTCGGCCTGATCGACGGACTGACAAAAGATGTGGAACTGCTGTCATTCGTAACGGGAGGCTGCGGCAAGATGGAGCAGGTAAACCTTCCGGTGGGATTCGGCGGTCCGTATGTGCGGGTCTCGTCTATGAACGTACAGTGAGGAGGATGACAATGGAAAAAGAATTCATAAAGGAAACGCTGCATACCATTACGCTGAATATCACTGCAGGAAAGATCGACAGTTTCCGCGAAGTGGAGAAGACGACAGGTACAGTCCGCGTTTATGAAAATGGCTGTATCGGTGTCGCCGGGTGTCTGGGAGAACCGGACGAAGACGAGCTGACCGAACAGGCGAAGGAAGCCCTCTCCTTCGGTATTCCATATCCGTGCCGGCTGGACGGCGCGGAAGAGAGGATCGAGCTTCACGACGATGAGATCATTCCTGTCTCTGAACTGATCCCCACCATGCGCGCTTTCCTTGAGCGTCTCGGGGAGCAGTGCCCGAAAATGGCGTTCTCCAATAAAATCAATCTGATATACAAAAAGACGGAATATCATAACAGTATGGGCCGCCATCTTCTCAGCTCCGGAAGGCATCTGTCCATCGAGCTGCTTGCGCAGAACCGCGGCTCCGGGAACCTGTTCGATACGTTCTTCCTCTGGGCGGGAGAGCATTTCGATCCGGATGAAGTCCTGGCGTATTTCAGGGAGCAGTATGACGCGTTCTATGTGCCGGCGGATATTGAGCCGGGCCGCTGGCCCGTTGTGACCGAGCCCGGGAACCTGTTCGGAACTTTTCTGCAGCATTTCGTAGGCGACCTGTACATCGCAGGCGCGTCACTTGTGAGCGGAAAGCTCGGGGAGAAGGTCTTCCATGAAAAAC
This sequence comes from uncultured Eubacteriales bacterium, assembly GCA_902803485.1. Lineage (GTDB taxonomy): Bacteria > Bacillota > Clostridia > Lachnospirales > Lachnospiraceae > UBA1267. Next base: position 7,664 of record CADCQD010000010.1, read on the forward strand.
TGACCTTCTGCGACGATATGGATCCCGGCACTTCTTTTGAAACCTGCTTCTTTGACGCCGAAGGATGCACAGCAAAGAACGATAAGCCGGTACTCGTTGAAAACGGCGTACTGACAGGGCTTCTGACTACGAAAAAGACCTCTGAAGAATACGGACTGCCGGTTTTTGGGAGCGCGGACGCCCCTTATGACGGCGTGCCGGGGATCGGATTCCACAGCTTCTGGCTGGAAGAGACCGCCCGCACATTGAAAGAGCTTGTACCCGGCAAGGCTGTGTACGTGATCATCGCGTCCGGAGGCGATATGACACCCGACGGCCATTTCGCGGCACCGGTACAGATGGCCTATCTGATGGAAAACGGCCGGATCGTCGGACGTCTGCCCGAGATATCTGTCAGCGGCAGTTTTTTCGATCTGCTGGGCAAAGATTATCTTGGCACGGTGCATGACTGTCCTTTCAAAAAGAGCCAGCTGACCGCGGTCATGATGGATGTGAAAAAAGCCGGAGGCGGATCAAATGTTTAAGAAAACAGGGCCGATGAAGAATTGTAAAACTATCCTTCCGAAGAGGATCATCGCTGCATGCGGAAATGACTGTTCGTCATGCCCGAGGTATGCGGCGCATCCATTTGAAAAAACTGAAGATGAACTGCGTCATACAGCAAAACTGTGGATGAGGATCGGATATCGTGATCATGTCGTTTCGAACCGGGAAATATCCTGCATGGGATGCACGCCGGAGAACTGGTGCAGATACCGCGTAGTAAAATGCTGTGAAGACAAAGGCATAAAAACGTGCGCCGAGTGCGGAGAGTATCCATGTGATCATATAAAAGAATGCTTTGAAGTCACCAGATCATTTGAACCAAAGTGCCGTGAAGTCTGTACGGAGGAGGAATACCGGCAGCTCAAAAAGGCTTTTTTCGAAAAAGAAGAAAATCTGAACCATATAAAAAACAGAATCGATGCAGGCACAGATCCTGAAAGAAAAAACAGAACCATAGGATACCGTTTTAACGCTACCGGAGTATTCGGTTATGTATTTTATTCAGCCGGCAATTACATCTGCACTGTATCAAGTATAGTTTCTCCTTCAGCGCCCGTGGTGATCCGCGGCAACGGACTGAAATGGAGAAGCGATTTCGAGAGCTGCACGATCGTTCCGGGGCTTACACGGTATATTGTTGACGAGTCCAATGGAAAACAGATCTTCCGGATCGTATATAAAGACACCGGCATATATGAAATCAATGAGTCGGTCTCAGTACGCGGTGATACGGGGAAATACACATTTTATTGTGATGATACAATAATTGCGGTCATAGAAAGAACAGACGGCGGATCCGGTGCATTTCAAAAGCCATCCGGTCCGTATTATGACTATGAGCCTTACTTTGCGATCTCCTCGGATGACGGGATCAGCACGGAATTATTGATGGTTATTCTGGCGTTTCCAATGCTGCGGTTCGCGTTTTAGCGTTTGCCTGTTTTTCATTAATCTTCGCAACAAACATGACATACAGGTGACCTGTTTTACTTGTTATCATTCACACAGAGTTTATCGAACATGAAATCTGATCAAACCGTATGAAAAAGGACTGATCCGGAGTTCAGTTAAAATGAAGGGAAACTGATGAGATGCATTTTGTGAATGCCAGGGGAATACTGACCGGCAGCGGCGGGCGTCTGGGGATGAACATTTATCGAGGCTGCAGCCATGGCTGTATTTACTGTGACAGCAGAAGCCGCTGCTACCAGTTCACACATCCGTTTGAGGATATCGAAGTAAAACAGAACGCGCCGGAACTGCTGGAAAAGGCACTGAGATCAAAAAGACGAAAGTGCATGATCGGAACCGGTTCGATGTCAGATCCATACATGCACTGCGAGGAAGAATTACAGCTGACAAGGAAGTGCCTGGAGATCATCCTGCAATATGGTTTCGGTGCCGCGATCCAGACGAAATCTGACCGGATCCTTCGGGACATCGATCTTTTGGATGAGATCAACCGCGCAGCGAAATGCGTTGTGCAGATGACGCTTACGACCTATGACGATGACCTGTGCGGAATACTGGAACCGAACGTCGTAAATACAAAGCGGCGGATAGAGGTGCTGGAAGAGATGCGGAAAAGGGGTATTCCTGCCGTCGTATGGATCACACCGATCCTGCCGTTCATCAATGACACAGAAGATAATATTACGTCTATCCTTGAGGAATGCGTTCGGGTCGGAGTCAAAGGTATCATAGATTTTGGCATGGGCCTGACGCTCAGAGAAGGCGACCGGGAATATTATTACGCGGCGCTGGACAGGCATTTTCCCGGGCTGAAGGATCAATACATCAAAAGGTATGGAAACGCATATGAACTGCCTAGCCCGAACGCGGAGAAACTGACAGAGATATTTCAAAGGATCTGCAAGGCAAACGGTATCCTGTCAAATCCGGAGGAATGTTTTCAGTATATCAATGTTCTGCCGGAAAAATACCCGCAGATGAATATATTTGACCTGTAAAAAGGAGGCAGAGTTTATGGAGTACATCAGAGTTACCAGGGACAATCTGGACCGGGAGCACATCTGCTGCGCCATTTCCAATGACAGGGATGTTCAGGTTTCCTCAAAAAAGGCGTGGCTGGCAGACCGGTTTGATGAGGGACTTGTTTTTTTGAAAAGTGTGGAGCGGGGAAAGTGTTTTATTGAATATATTCCGGCAGAAAATGCCTGGATCCCGGTCATTGCTGATGGATATATGTACATAGACTGCCTGTGGGTGTCCGGTTCTCTCAAAGGGAACGGATACTCCACAGATCTTTTGAATGCCTGTATCAAAGACAGTAAAGAAAAAGGGAAGAAGGGATTGTGCATCCTGTCTTCAGCAAAGAAGAAGCCTTTCCTTGCGGACCCGAAGTTCCTGAAATATAAGGGGTTTACCGTATGTGATGAGGCGGACAACGGCATCCAGCTGTGGTATCTTCCATTTGAAACGGATCATGCCAAACCTCAGTTCAGAGAGTGCGCAAAACATCCGCATATAGAAGAAGCAGGATATGTTCTGTACTATACCAGCCAGTGCCCGTTTAATGCCAGATATGTTCCCGTCCTGGAGCAGACAGCGAAAGAAAACGGTATACCTTTTCACGCGATTCACATTGAAAGCAGGGAAGAAGCGCAGAATGCCCCGACTCCCGTTACGAATTACGCGCTGTTCCATGACGGAGAGTATCTGACAAATGAGCAGATGAACGACAAAAAGTTCCTGAAGCTTGTTCATGAATAGGTTTTAATGATTTCTTCTGCGACCTCCCGCTTCGGGATGCACCGGTCCATTGCCTGTTTTTCTATATATCGGTGTGCCTGGGATTCTTCCATTTTCAGCTCCGAAATG
>CADCQD010000011.1 GCA_902803485.1 uncultured Eubacteriales bacterium
CAGAACTATCCTGTTGACAAACGCCTGGTATTCTGTTAAACTGATTCAGAAATAAATAAAAGCGAGGTGCCGTAAATGACCAATACCGAGGAACTTACCGCGATCGCCAAAGCATTATATGATGAGAAGCGGCAGAAAATCATCAAGATCCTGCAGAATGGCGAAACATGCGCCAGCGTACTGCTGAAAGAAATGAAACTGCCACAGTCTACTCTTGCATTTCACATGAAAATATTATGTGATTCGGGACTCGTAACAGGAAGATATGTCGGAAAGTGGAAACACTATAAGCTGAATCCCATTAAGAGAGACCGTGCGGTAAAACTCATGCAGAATCTGCTGACGGACAAAGAGGAAAAGGCTGAGCAGAAAAAAACAGCTGGTAAGTAATTATTCGCCAGAACCAGGACGCGCCAAAGAAAACGGACAGAAGGCAGTTTCTTCTGTCCGTTCTTGTTTTACCGGTGGTCCTCCGCTTTCGCCGCTGCGGAAAGCATCAGCTTGATCCGGTTCAGCTGATTGACCTCGCTGGCGCCGGGATCATAGTCCACTGCTGCGATATTTGCCGCGGGATACGCGGTTTTCAGCGCCTTGATCACGCCCTTCCCCATCACATGATTCGGGAGGCAGGCAAAGGGCTGGATGCAGATAATATTATCCACGCCTTCATTCAGAAGTTCCACCATTTCCCCGCACAAAAACCACCCTTCGCCGTACTGGTTGCCCAGAGACAGGAAAGGTTTTACCGGTTCCGCGATCTCATCGATCCGTTCCGGAGGCGCAAAGCGCCTGCTGTCCCTGAGCGCCGCGGCAGCGGGCCTTCGGAGAGCTTCAATGGCCGCGACTCCCGCCTTCGCGATGACTGAATCCAGAAGCTTCTTTCCAAGATATTTATACTGGTAATCCTTACCGAAAACTGCCATTTCAAAGAAATCCAGCATATCCGGGACCACAGCTTCCGCCCCTTCTTTTTCCAGTGTCTCCACCAGATGATTATTCGCAAGCGGCATATACTTTACCAGGATCTCACCCACGATGCCTACCCGCGGCTTATGCAGGTCTTCATAGAGCGGCAGCTCGTCGAAATCTTTCACGATCCCGCGGCACAGCTCTTTATAGCTGTATTCGGGCTCGTCTGACAAAAAGCAGTCAGAAATGATCTGTGTCCATTTCTCCTTCAGCGCGTTCGCGGAACCCGGGACCCGTTCATACGGCCGGGTCCTGTACAGGCAGCGCATCAGAAGATCTCCCAGCATCAGTCCGCGGAACGCCAGCACCACCAGAGGCATGCTGGTCTGGAAACCGCCATTCTTTTCCATACCGTTGGCATTCAGGGAGATGACCGGGATATGCTGAAGCCCGGCCTTTTCCAGCGCGCGGCGGATAAAGGCGATGTAATTACTGGCACGGCAGCAGCCGCCGGTCTGAGACATCAGAAGCGCCAGCCTGTCCTGGTCATATCTTCCGGACAGGACGGCTTCCATCATCTGCCCGGTCACAATGATCGAAGGATAACAGGCGTCGTTATTCACATACTGAAGGCCCAGGTCCACCGCCTTTCTGGTGGCGTTGTTGAGCATCTCCAGATGATATCCGTATTTCCTGAAGGCCGGTACCAGAAGATCGAAATGGATCGGGCTCATGGCAGGCGCGAGGATGGTATAGCCCTCGTCAAACATCCGCTTAGTAAACTCCGAACGATGATACTCCGTCGGTTCCGGATGGGGAACGATCCCGCGTCTCTTCCGCATGTCCATGGCCGCCATCAGGCTCCTTATGCGGATCCGGGCCGCGCCCAGGTTTCCGACTTCATCGATCTTCAGCACCGTATACAGCTTGCCGGATTTTTCCAGGATCTCCTGCACCTGGTCCGTGGTGACCGCGTCCAGGCCGCAGCCGAAGGAAAACAGCTGTACGATCTCCAGATCATTTCTCTTGCGGATAAACTGCGCCGCGTTATAGAGCCGGGAATGGAACACCCACTGGTCCACCACGCGGAGCGGCCGTTCCTTATCTTCTTCCGTATAAGGAAGGCTGTCCTCCGTAAACACATCCAGGCCGTAGGACGAGATCATTTCCGGGATCCCGTGATTGATCTCCGGGTCGATGTGGTACGGCCGGCCGGCCAGTACGATGCCTCTGCGGCCTTCTTCCTCCATTTTCCGAAGGATCCTTGCGCCTTCGTCACGGATATCCGCCTTGGCTCTGCGCTGCTCTGCCCATGCTTCATGCGCGGCTTTCCGTACTTCGCCCGCGGAGATCTTCCACTCCTTTCTGCAGAAACGGACCAGCCGGTCCGCCGCGGTCTTTTCACTGGTAAAGGCAATGAACGGCCGGAGGTATTTCATTTCGCCGGAAGTAACCGCTTCCACGTTATTTTTCAGATTTTCCGCGTAGGACGCGGCCATCGGGCAGTTATAATGATTTTCAGTCCCCGGAGTCTCCTGATACTCATAGAACACGCATGGATGGAATACCGTCCGGACGCCGTGCTCATACAGCCACTGCACATGGCCGTGGGCAAGCTTGGCCGGATAGCATTCGGATTCAGACGGGATCGATTCCATACCGGATTCATAGATGCCTCTGGAACTGAAGGGGGAGATCACCGTCCGAAAGCCCAGCGCCTTAAAAAACGTCGCCCAGTACGGATAGTTTTCATACATATTCAGGACCCGCGGGATACCGATCACGCCCCGGGGCGCCTGATCCTCGGGCAGCGGTTCATAATTGAAGATCCGGAACCGTTTGTATTCCACCAGGTTCGCGCCCTTTACGGTACTCTGTCCGGAGGAGATCTTCTTTTCGCAGCGGTTGCCGCTGATAAATCTCCCGCCGCCCTCGAAAGTATTGATCGTCAGCATGCAGTTATTCTCGCAGCCCCCGCAGCGGGCCGCCCGGGACGTATACTGAAGAGCCGCGATCTCGTCAAAGCTGCGCATGCCGGAGGGCTGCCCGTGATAGCGTTCTCTGGCAAGGAGCGCCGCTCCGAAGGCACCCATGATGCCGGAGATGTCCGGGCAGATCACTTCTCTGCCTGCCACTTTCTCAAACGCCCGGAGCACCGCTTTGTTATAAAATGTGCCGCCCTGCACTACGATATGCTCGCCCAGCTGCTTCGCGTCCGCAAGTTTAATGACCTTGAACAGCGCGTTTTTGATCACAGAGTAGGCAAGTCCTGACGAAATATCAGGAACCGAAGCGCCTTCCTTCTGGGCCTGCTTTACGTTGGAATTCATGAAGACTGTGCAGCGGGTGCCCAGATCAATGGGTGATCTGGCAAACAGTGCTTCATCCGCGAACCGTTCCGCGGTCAGTCCCAGCGAGACCGCAAAGTTCTCAATAAAAGAGCCGCAGCCGGAGGAACATGCTTCATTCAGGATCACGGTATCCACGGTGTGGTTCCGGATCTTGATGTATTTCATGTCCTGTCCGCCGATGTCCAGCACACAGTCCACGTCAGGTTCGAAAAAAGCCGCGGCAGCGGTGTGCGCTACAGTCTCCACTTCACCGTCGTCCAGCCGGAACGCTGCCTTAAGGAGCGCTTCGCCGTAGCCGGTGGAACAGGACCGGGCGATATACGCGCCTTCCGGCATGACCCGGCTGATCTCCGCCATCGCCTTTCTTGCCACCTCTATGGGGCTGCCCTGGTTGTTCGCGTAGGTGGAATACAGAAGCTCCCCGTCCTCGCCCACCAGCGCCAGCTTGGTCGTGGTGGAACCCGCGTCGATCCCGAGGAAGCACATTCCCCGGTACGTGGAAATATCTGCTTTTCTGACCGCTGCCTTCCGGTGCCGCGTAAGAAACTCTTCATAAGAGTTCCGGTCTTCGAACAGCGGCTCCAGCCGCTTGATCTCCAGTTCCATAGGAACACCCTGGCGGAGCTTTCCGACCAGTGTATCGATATCGAAGCAGGTCTCGCCTTCCTGCATCGCTGCGCCGGCTGCCGCGAAAAGATGAGAGTTTTCCGGATCAGCGATCTCCTCATCCCTCAGTTTCAATGTCCGGATAAACGCTGCCTTCAGTTCGGAAAGATAATGCAGCGGCCCGCCCAGGAAGGCCACGCGGCCTCGGATCGGTTTGCCGCAGGCAAGTCCCGAAATGGTCTGGTTGACCACAGACTGGAAGATGGAAGCCGCCAGATCCGATTTGGAAGCGCCTTCATTGATCAGCGGCTGGATGTCCGATTTCGCGAACACGCCGCAGCGCGCCGCAATGGTATAGATCTGCTTATAGCTTTTCGCGGCTTCGTTCAGGCCTTCCGCGTTCGTCTGCAGAAGAGCCGCCATCTGATCAATGAAAGAACCAGTCCCGCCGGCGCATACGCCGTTCATCCGCTCATCCAGGCCGCCTTTGAAATAAATGATCTTCGCGTCCTCGCCGCCAAGTTCTATGGCTACGTCCGTGGCCGGATCATACTTCGCGATGGCGTCCGCTACGGATACGACCTCCTGCGTAAACGGGATGCCAAGGGCTTTGGACAGGCCAATGGAACCGGATCCCGTAATATGCGCGGAAAGCCGGCACGGACCCAGCTGCGTCCGCGCCTCCTCCAGAAGATCCGCGAGGGTCTCCTGCGTATGCGCATGATGACGGCGGTATTCTCCGAAGAGAACAACGCCGTCCTGATCCAGTATCACAAGTTTTACCGTAGTAGAGCCGATGTCGATCCCGGCTCTGTAAACGCATTCGTTCATGCAGTCTTATCTCTCTTTCCCGCGGAAGAACAGGCCGAGCATTCCGGGGCCTACATGCGCGCCGGAAAACGGTTCATGAACACTGATGGTCAGCTTTGCGTCCGGCGCGGTCTCTCTGACCATCCCGGCCAGGATCTCCGCGTCTTCCGCGCAGTCCCCGTGCGAGATGCAGACGAGCTGCTCCCTGAGCGCAAGCCGCTTTTCCTCAAACTTTTTTGCCAGCGCTGCAATGGCGTTCTTTCTGCCCCGCACTTTTCCGCCGGCTACGATGTTTCCCTCGCTGTTTCCGAACAGGATCGGCTTAATGTTCAGGATGGTGCCGATCTTCGCGGTCATTCCGCTGACTCTTCCTGTACGTCTCAGAAAGTTCAGGTCGTCCACAGTAAAATACTGGCAGATATGCGGAACTTCCGCATCCAGTATTTCCGCGGCTTCCTCTGCGGAACTTCCGTTTTTTGCCAGTTCAGCCGCCTTCACGGCCAGAAGCCCGTTCCCGAAGCCGCAGCCGCGGGAATCCACGATATGGATAAAGCGCTGGCGGAATTCTTCCTTCAGCTCCCTTGCCGCTATACAGGCCGCGTTATATGTGCCGCTGATCCCTGAACTCATGGACACGTAAATGATATCCAGGCCCTTTTTCAGGACCGGGGTAAACTGCGTAATAAAAAGATGCGTATTCAGAAGGCTCGTCTGGATATGCTTTCCGCTGCGAAGCCCTTCATAAAACGCGTGCGCGTCAAAATGATCCAGATCCCCCGTATAGGTCTCCGGCTGTCCGTCTACAGTATACTCACAGGGCAGAAGCCGGATCCCTTCCAGCATGGAACCCGGAAGGTTCGCGCTTCCGTCCGCAAATACGGCAAAAGACATATTCATTCTCCTATAGGTCTGTTATGTATTATTCTTCAATGAACAGCACGCCCAGCGTCCCCGGGCCGCAGTGCGCGGAGACCGTGCAGCCGGCTCTGGTATGATGGACTTCGCGGCAGCCGGAAAGATCCTTCGCAAGCTGCATCAGCTCTTCCGTCAGCGCCGGGTCGATCCCGCCGGCTTCCGTAATAAAAATGTGTCCCGGCCGGACGGATCTTCCCTCCAGCTGTTCTTTGATATACTGCCGGTACACATGCTCCATTTTTCCCCGGTATTTTTTATATACCATGATCTTCCCGCCCGAAAGCCTGAGGGCAGGTTTGATCTTCATCAGATTCGCGCCAAGAGCTGTGACGCCCGAGCATCTTCCGCCCTTCCACATGAACTCCAGTGTATCCAGCACGAAGCTGGTGGATACCCGATCTGTCAATGCCGTTATGTGCGCCGCGATCTCCGCCGCGCCCATCCCCCGGTCTCTGCATTCCGCAGCCTCAATGGCCAGCAGGCCGATGCCGGTGGAAAGCATCCGGCTGTCCACCGTATATACGCCTTCCAGGTCATCCGCGGCAAGACGCGCCACATTGTAGATGTTCGAAAGCTCCGAACTGATGTCCAGATGCACGATCTCATATCCTTCATTGATAAAACTCCGGAAGAAATCCGTCATATCCTGGATCCCGGGCGCCGCGGTCTTCGGCAAAGTGCCGTCCTTGCGGTAACGCTGATACAGGTCTTCCGGTGTCACCTGTCCGTCCAGGTAACTCTCATCTCCGAGGATGATCGTAAGCGGTATCGTCCGGATCTGATAACGCTGAAGAAGTTCCGGCGTCA
>CADCQD010000012.1 GCA_902803485.1 uncultured Eubacteriales bacterium
CTGTCCTGCCCGGAAAAACTCCCGGGTCATCACACAGTCTCCGGTACAAAGGATCTTCCCCTCCGGCCCGTGAAACAGGTATCCGGATAAGCCTTCTGTATGGCCCGCAAGCGGGATCATCTCAAGTCCGGGCACCAGGTTCTCTTCCGCAGGCACCAGCCGCAGCAGCTGTTCGTTTTTCAGATATCCCCAGGACTTTTGGACCGCGTCCTGCTCCTCCCGGATCGTCTCAAGGTCCTTCTCCGGCATACAGCAGACGGCATTCGGAAACGCGGACAGATCCCAGTGGTGATCTCCGTGATAATGGGTGCTGAACGTGTGCGTGACCTGTTCCGGCCGGATGCCGGCACAGTCCATCAGCGCCTTCTGCATCTTTTCCTGTGGGAGTGACGGGTCGATCACGATATTCAGGCCGCCGCCCTGAAGAAGCGTACATGTGGCCAGCGGTTCCCGGTACGCCCGCCCCTCATCCTCTCCCCAGAACCGGTTTCTGGATAAGTGCCCGATCGTTACGATATGCCATGTAAATATCTGCTGTTCTTTCATCCTCAGGTTCCTCGCTTATAATATGTCCCTTTGGTCCCATTATACACGTATCCCCGTGAAACACAATACAGGTTCAGCTTGCGCGCGCCAGATGTTCACGTTATAATCATGTCAAATAAATTGACAGGAGGGATCTATGGCAAAAGAGTTTATTCTGAAAACCGACTGGCCTCTGGCTGAGACCGATAAAGGAACGCTCCGCGGTTATTATTTCGATGGAGTTTACCGTTTCCTGGGCGTACCCTACGCTGAAGCGGCGCGCTTTGAACAGCCGCATGAAACCGGATCCTGGGAAGGCATCCGGGACGCGCTGGATTTCGGGCTGATCTGTCCGGATCCTTCCGCGGGGCAGGCCCACAAGCCGCATGGTGAAGTGCAGGTTCCGCACCGCTTCTGGCCTGCAGGTGAAAACTGCCAGAACCTGAATATCTTTACCGGCACGCTGGATCCGGACGCGAAACGCGCGGTCATGGTGTGGCTGCACGGCGGCGGATACATGGGCGGCTCCGCTATTGAGATCCAGTATTATGACGGTGATCACCTGGCGAAAGACAAAGACGTTGTCTGTGTGACTGTAAACCACCGGCTGAACGTACTGGGCTTCCTGGACGTATCAAGCTACGGGCCGCAGTATGAAAACTCTGTCAACGCAGGTATGGCGGACCTTGTGGAAGCGCTCCGCTGGGTGAAAAGAAATATCGCTTCTTTCGGCGGAGATCCGGACAATGTGACCATCTTCGGGCAGTCCGGAGGCGGCGGAAAAGTGGCGGCTCTGGAACAGATCCCTGCCGCGGCGGGACTTTTCCAGAAAGCCATCGTCATGTCCGGATCCATTCCGGATGACGACGGCCTGGTGCTGAATACGATCGACGGCCGGACGGTCGCGGAGACCATCATGGAGGAACTGGGCTCTTTGGACCATGACTTTGACGTACTGCTTTCCGCGCCGGAGATCATCCTGGAAAACGCCACGAACCGCGCGCTGAACCGGCTCCGCAGCCAGGGTTTCAAGATCGGCTGGGGTCCGCAAAAAAACGGCTGGTATGAAGGATACATCGGATATCACGAGGTTTCCGAACATCAGAAAAGCATTCCCACCATCTTCGGTACGGAACTCTGTGAATTCGGCTTCATTCCGATCAGGGACCTGAACGCTGTACCGGAGGAAGAACGCCCCGCCATCATCAAGGAACGCTTCGGCGAGGAAAACGGCACAAAGCTGATCGAGCTTTACCGGAAAGCATATCCGGGGGTGAATATCCTGAATTCTCTGGCACTGGACGTCATGTTCCGTCCCACGACAAAGGATATGCTCCGCAAACGCGCGGCATCCTGTGAAGCGCCAACGTATAATTACATCATGACACTGGAGTTCCCCATAGACGGCGGTAAGCGGGCCTGGCACTGCGCGGATATCGGCTTCGCTTTCGGCAACGCCCTGGAAACGCCCATCTACAATATCCCCGGCGGCGTCACGGAACACGTACAGGAACAGTTTCTGAACGCGTTCGTCAGCTTCGCGAAAACCGGCGATCCCAACCATGCCGCCCTTCCCGAGTGGAGACCCTGCACAAAGGACGAGCTGGTCACCATGATCTTTGACAAGGAAGCCGATGCCCGCGTGAATTTTGATGATGAGCTCCTGGAACTTTACGCCAGGATCGCGCCGAAATTCGAAATGAATTTCCCGGGCATGGAAAACGATCCGAAACGCTGGCTGTACTGATCCGCGCCGGCGGGCCAGCCGGGCAGACGTCCGGACTGTCAAGAGAACTTACTGAAATAAGGACGGGAAACTATGACCAGGTTTACACATGCGATCGTCCGGCGGCCCTGCCGCGCCCTGACAGAGGGCATATCCTCAGGACTCTATCCGGGGAAGCCGGACTATGAACTTGCGCTCAGGCAGCATGACGCCTATATCAGCGCGCTGCGAAAATGCGGCGTTACAGTGGATATCCTGCCTGCCGATGAGCGGTATCCGGACTCCTGCTTTGTAGAAGATCCGGCTGTACTGACCGGGAAATGCGCGATCATCACGAATCCCGGCGCTCCGTCCAGAAACGGGGAAAAGGATGAGATCTTGTCTGCTGTCCGGAAGTATTATCCGGAAGACCGCATCGAAAAGATCCGGTTCCCCGGGACTCTGGAAGGCGGCGACGTCATGATGACGGAAGATCACTTCTATGTGGGCCGCTCAGAAAGAACAAATGAAGAAGGGATCCGGCAGTTCAGGGAGATCCTCCGTAAATACGGAATGGACTGCACTGAAGTACCGCTTACGGAAGTGCTGCATCTGAAGACCGGAGTCAATTACCTCGGGGATCATACGCTGCTGGTTTCCGGAGAGTTTTCGGACAAGCCCGTATTTTCTGATTTCAGGAAAGTGGCGGTTCCGGAGGAGGAAGCCTATGGGGCAAACTGCATCCGGGTCAACGGCACGGTCATTGTCCCGGAGGGATATCCTTCGGTCCTCTCTTCCATCCGGGCCCTGGGATATCCGGTACTGACGGTCGATACCTCGGAGTTTCGGAAACTGGACGGCGGCTTAAGCTGTTTATCGCTGCGGTTCTGAGGCATCATAGATAAAGGAACGCGTAATGAACATTCGGAAAATAGATCTTTCGCATTATAAACGGAAAGAACATTTTGAACATTTTCTGACCATGCAGGATCCATTTGCGGAAATGACGGTGCAGGTGGATATTACAGACTGGCTGAGGCGGATAAAAGCTGCGGAAAAGCCTTTTTTCTTAAGCTTTCTCTATGCCGTCGGAAAGGCTGCCAATGAGATTCCCGAGCTGAGGCAGAGGATCCGGGACGGCGGGATCGTGGAGTACAGCCGCTGCGGCGCGTCCTACACAACTGCGCTGAAGGACGGCACGTACCGCTACTGCAATATCCGGACGGACCTCCCCTTTGAAGAATATCTCCGCCTCGCGAAAGAAGCTCAGGCACAGGCGGAAATGTCGGAACATCTTGAAGAAGACGCGGATCCGGAATCGTATTTCTTTATCTCCTGCGTGCCCTGGGTCTCCTACAGCGGACTTAAGCTGCCAAAGCCGGATCCCCTTTTCTCCGTTCCCTGCATCACCTGGGGCAGGTACCGCGCGGAAAGCGTTCCCATAGTAAAAGAGGGCGCGCTTACTGAAGAAACAAAGATCCTGATCCCTGTAACTCTTACAGTAAATCACGCCCTCGTAGACGGAAGACAAATGGCAGACTTTTATCAGGCCCTGGCTGACAGGCTTGCCGGAGACTGACCCGGATTCCGGATCACGGACCACCCCGGATCCGGGATCCGGGCGTCTCAGTCATGAAACAGATACACTCTGGCCTCATAAGGCTTCAGAAGGATCGTGCCATCAGCTGCCGCCTGCGCGGCAGCTTCTTTTTCGGAACCTAAAAGAAGTTCCGCTTTTGCCGGATCAAATCCTTTCGGTACGCGGAATTCTTCCGGAAGATCTGAATAGGAGCAGACCACAAGAAGCCTTCCGGACGTATCTTTCCCTTCATATTTTCCGGCATCCGTGCTCTTCTGCATGATCCGTTTCGCTTCTTTGTCCATATACCGCTCATATACATAGAGCTTCTGAGAATGTTTATAATACTCCCGGTATTTCCCGTACCGGACAAGCGGCAGGCTCTTCCGAAGCCGGATCGCTTCCCTGTAGAAGTTTAAGACCGAATCGGGATCCCGGTCTTCCGCCTCCGCGTTGACTGCCGTATAATTCTCATTTACATAGAACCAGGGCTCATGTTCAGAAAATCCGGCGAACTTCCCTGAGGTCCACTGCACCGGCGTGCGCGCGGAATCGCGGGATGCCCGGTGATACAGCTTCAGCCTTTTCTTTTCCGGTGAATTCAGATGATTATTTATGGTCTGGACGTCCTCATACATGGAGGTGCTCTTGGGATACCAGTTCGTCATCCCCAGCTCCTGCCCCTGGTATACAAAGGGTGTTCCCTGCTGGAACAGATAGGATGCAGCCAGCGACTTTCCGGATTCTGTCCTGTATTTTTCCGACCCGTATCTGGAAATGACGCGCGGATGGTCATGGTTCTCCAGATACAGCATGTTCCATGCCTTCCCGTAAAGCTTCTTCTGCCAGCGGCTGAACGCGCGCTTTAAGCGGCGGAGGGAAAATTTCATCGGCACGTAATCCGTAAACAGGCAGTTCGCGCACATGACCTGGAACTGGATCATCATGTCGATGTCATGCTTTTCCGGATCCTTTTCAGAAATATACTGAAGCGCCTTCCCGGGAGAGACCAGAGGGGCTTCCGCCAGGGTCATGCAGTCATAATGCGAAAGTACGTCCCTGCGGAATTCCTGCAGATACTCATGGATGTGCGGGCCGTGGTTATATTTGAGAATGCCCGCGGCGCCCGGTACCGGAATATCATCCGGGAGCCCCTCCGCCTTGCTGATGAAGGTGATCACATCCTCGCGGAAGCCGTCCACACCCAGATCCAGCCAGAACTTCAGGATCTTCTTGACTTCCTCCCGGACCAGGGGATTATCCATGTTCAGATCCGGCTGTTTGATCGCGAAAAGATGCAGATAGTACTCCTGCCGCACTTCGTCCCACTGCCAGGCTGTACCGCCTTCAAACATGGAAGCCCAGTTGTTCGGAAGCTTGCCGTCCGGCTTTTTCTCCCTCCAGATATAATAATCCGTATAGGGATCGATCCTTTGCCGCGACTTCTGGAACCATTCATGTTCGTCACTTGTGTGATTTACCACCAGGTCCATGATGACACGAAGGCCCCGCCTGTGCGCTTCTTCCAGAAGCTTTCGGAACGCTTCCATTCCTCCGAACTCTTCCGCAATGTCAAAATAATCAGATATGTCATAGCCGCAGTCGGCGCCTGGTGAAGGGTACAGCGGAGAAAACCAGATGCCGTCCACATGGAGGCTCTGGATATAGTCCAGCTTTTCGATCACGCCGTACAGATCCCCCATGCCGTCGCCGTTTCCATCTTTAAAACTTCTCGGCCAGATCTGATAAAATACTCCGTCCTTATACCACTGTGTCTGTTCCATCCGGATCACCTTCCCTTCCAAATTCGTTGAACCATGCCCTTTCTTCAAACGCCTTTTTCTTCGGCGGGGCCATGGCCTCTTCCGCAATGCCTACGGGCAGGAAACAGACCAGTTCATAGCCTTCCGGCACGTTCAGGATCTTCGCCATCCGGTCTCCGATCCTGTCCAGATCAGTGACGTGGCCCTCGTACCAGCAGCTCTGATAGCCCAGCGCATTGGCCGCCAGAAGCATGTTTTCAATGGCTGCGGAATAATCCTGTACGGCAAAGCACCGGTCCCTGTAAGCAATGATCCGGCGGGTCAGGACACAGACCGCGGCCGGCGCCGTTTCCCCCACAGGAGGATCGATGACTGCGCGCAGCTTCGCCAGGACTTCCGGATCATCCACCGCGATCAGGCTGCACGTCTGTTTGTTGCAGCCGGAAGGCGCCGCGAGCCCGGCCTCCAGGATCCGTCTGAGATCCTCCCGAGGCACCGGATCCGGTCTGAATCTACCGCGGTAACTGTGCCTGTGAAGGATGAGATCCAGAAAGGCCTGATCCTCTCTCAGGGACTGCACATAGACCTGGCAGGGATTTGCTTCATCCCAAAGCTCCGGGAAGACCTCCAGTTCCTGAAATCCCATGCTGAGATAGAACCGGTTGGTACGGTCATAGTCCTCATAACAGCCCATCTTAACGGTCTTCACCTGCAGGAATCCATACCCGGCCGCCGCCGCATGCTTTTTTGCTTCCTCAACAAGCTCTCTTCCGATACCGCGGCGGTGATATTCCGCCAGGACTCCCATCACGGCAAGTTCCGCCGTGGACCTTCCGGTTTCCTTAAGACAGAGAAAACCCACCGGTTTTTCATGGTCCATTGCCGCGAAGAAATCCCAGCCTCTGCTTTTTTCTATATATTCTTCCCGGGATTCTTCCACCCCGAACCAGTCTGTCAATGCTTCCAGAACGGATCTCGCGATCCGGGCTTTCTCTTCAGGATCCGTGATTTTTCTGACCATATCCCATTCCCCTTTTCAAAGATTCTTTCCTCTGAGTTCGATCCTGTCCAGGATCCCCTGCACGCCGGCGTTCTGATGTGTCAGGTACATCCTTGACACATTTTCGATCAGGTCCCGGTCTGCCCCGGTCTTTTTCTGTATGCGCTGTATGCTGATCCCCTGATCGGTCAATTTCATGATCTTCGCCACCAGCCGGAAAAGGTCATCCTTCCGGGCCCCCGGAATATCCGGGCCGGCCGGATCTTTTTCAGCGCTCCGCGTCTTTATTTCTGATTCAGTGAGATCCGCCGCTTTCGCGTGGCCGTAATACACCTTCCCGGGCTTCCTCTCAAGGATCTTATTCCAGCTCTTTTCGACCAGGTCATTGTGATGAAGCTCCAGTTCATACATAGGATCCAGATCGCCCGCAAAAACCGTCCCCTCATCCAGATACAAGGAAATACTGTCGTCACTGTGTCCCGGTGTATGGAGGATCTCCCCTGAGATCCCCAGAGTTTCCAGAAATTCCCGGCTTTCAGACAGCGGAATGATCTTCACCCCCGCGTCATTCACCGGTACGAAGCGGTACTTTGCTTCTTTTTCAAATATGGCGTCAGCAGCATGGATATATCCCTGCTGCGCGTCCATGACCAGGATCACAGGCCCCAGGTCCGCGATCTCCTGTGCGATCCCCATATGGTCCGGATGAAAATGCGTGATCAGGATGTAATCGATCGACTGCACGGAAACCCCAAGTTCTCCGCAGGCTCTGCAAAACGCGGGAAAAGTGCCGGCCCAGCCGGTATCCAGAAGGATCCGCCCGCGCTCACCCTCGATCAGATAGGTATTGGTAGATGAATAATGTAATTCATATATGCTGCATTTCATTTCTGCCTGCCTTCCGCATCAGCCGCGTGTCTGACAGTTACCGCGGCCGCCTTGTGTTCCGTACGCTAAACCACGCGGAGTCCGGAGATCTTCAGCGGTCAAATTCATCACTGTGACTCATGAAAAAGTCATAATACATCCGTATCCCGGGAAGCTCCGTCCATCGTTTCACATACACAGGAACGTCGTCCAGATCGTAGATCTTCGCGTTCTTCATGGACAGCAGAAACGGCGAATGCGTGGCGATCACAAACTGGCAGCCGAAACTTTCCGCGGAAACCTCTAAAAATCTCCTCAGCTCCATCTGCCGCTCAGGCGCCAGGCTATTCTCCGGTTCATCCAGGAGATACAGGCCGTTATCCTGGATGCGTTCTTCAAAATACATCAGCGCGCTCTCTCCGTTGCTGTGTTCAGGGATGTTGTTCTGAAGATTCGTCCGCACATATTGTGACTGGGTCTTTCTTCTGGCTTCATTCACCATTTTCAGCTCGTCATAATCCGCCAGAGACCGCATCTGAAAATGACCGTACTTCCTGTCCATGTATTTCTCCAGAAGCTCGTCTCTCATGCCGTCGATGCCCTGGTTCATATTTCTCAGGGTCAGCATAAAATCAAACACGTCGTCACTGGTAATGATCCGGCTGGCCCCGGGTACGCGTTTTTCCGTCCTGTAATGGCAGAACGCGGTATATTCTTCAAAGAAGTTCGACCGGTTATATAATGTATCCCGCTTCAGTTTCAGCTTTTCAGCGATCACATTCAGCGCGGTGCTTTTTCCTGAACCGTTGCCGCCATAGAGAATGGTCACCGGTTCAAAATCGATCATCTGAAACGCCCGTCTGGACAAGACAAAAAAAGGATAATACGTGTCGTAGCAGGTCCGCTTTACCGTATCCTGCCAGGCTTCCTCCGTTCCTATGTCCGGAAAATCAAAATGAGACAGATAGATCATAAAACTCCTAATGATTCATTTAACAGGAAAATACACGGAGCGCGAAATCGCTGACGATCTGCAGGATCCTCGGCGCGTAGAATTCCGGCCCGCCATGGTCGGAACCTTTCATCAGATACAGCGTGGCATCTTTCCCGCTTTCTTTCAGTTTCCGGTACAGATTCACACTGCAGCGGCAGTTTACCACCCGGTCCGCCGTCCCGTGTATCAGAAGCATCGGCACGATCTCGGTTTCCGGCGTGATATTGCTGGCAACCGTCAGTTTATGCATCAGTTCCGGATTCTCGTTCAGATCCACACCGCCCATTTCCATGCCCTCGGGACTGTCGGGTCTGTTATGCCTGTCCGCGGTGACGGGGTTGCTGTCGTCAAAGGTAAAATCCGTGGAACCGAAGAAATTGACGATACCCCTGACTTCGCCGGAAATACCGGGATACAGATTGGTATCTTCCTCATCGTCGTGGAAAATGCCGGCATAGGCTGCCGTATGTCCGCCGGAAGAACCGCCGGAAATGATCATCCGGTCCGGATCCACAGCATATTCCTCCGCATGCTTTTTCATATAGCGCACCGCGTTCCGGGCATCCACAATGGGCGCCGGGAACGGCGCCAGAGTATAATCCCGGTATTCCACTACCGCGACCACAAATCCCCTCTCCACATAACGGGACAGATCTCCGATCTCGGCATACACATTCTGTTTCGCCCAGGCAGAACCGGGAACATAAATGATGCAGGGGTACTTCCAGTCCGGATGAAACTCCGGCAGTCCGAAGCGTTTCCGCAGTTCTTCTGGCATCGGAGGCATGATCTTCTTATTCGGGCTTGTGGGCGCCAGGATCTGAAGATGCAGATCCACGTCTCCGTAACTGGCGTAGACCACGTCCTTTACATACAAAACACCGGTCTCGTCCCCGGTCATGGGGAGGACGATGCTGCCTTCCACAGTTTCGTCAAATTCTTTAAATTCCATCACTTTTCCTGCCTTTCCTTTTTTCTGCACCTCATTCGAAATGCTGTTTGTTCCCATATCCGTTCAGCATCGGTTCCGCCGCTTTCCTCTTAAAAAAGTCCAGAAGGGGCCCCATAAAGAAGGCGGTGATCACTGTTCCGATCCCTGCGACAGCACCGATTCCGGAAAACTTCCCGCCGGAAAGGAAAAAGAGGGCTGTACCTGTGATCACACAGGCCAGGTCACAAACGATCCTTACATACCTGAACTTCCATTTGCCCCAGGTCACTGCAATAATCAGCGCCACAGAGTCATAAGAAGAAACGCCTAAGTCCGCTGTGATATAAACAGCGCCTGCAAAACACATCACCACGGTACCGATGATGAGCGCGGCGGCCCGTACCGTAAGTGAAGGCTCCGGAAATATCCTGAACAGAAAAGCTGTGGCAAACTCTATAATGTAGCCGGAAACCACCAGATTAAATACTGTCCCTATGCCGATATAATGCCGGTCCGCAAAGAATGTGAACACCAGGATCAGAAGGTTTACCAGGAGTGAAACGGTGCCGAAACTCAGGGGAAGTACAAAATCAATTCCCGCAAGCAGCGACTGAAAAGGATCCACGCCAAACATCGCGAGCTTATACAAGCCCACGGCGAAGCAGGTCACGATCATCCCGCTGAAACACATAAGAAGCCGCCGGGACATCTTATCTTTATGAAACATGTACACCCCTCTTATGAAAGCCTGATCGTTTTGATCTCGAAGCCCCGGAACGGAAGCTCCAGCACCCCGTCCGTGATCTCCAGCTCTTCCTGTATATTCTCCAGCATGTCACAAATATATGCCTTCTTCACCGGCAGATCTGTACGGATCTTTGCGTTACCCGGCGCGTTCATTGCTTCATACACACGAAGGATCAGATCTGCGCTTCCGTCTTCCGCCGGCTTGACTGTGTCGATGATGACGGACTTTTTGTTCACAGAGAACGCGGAGTGATCCGTGCGTTTTCCGGGAACCACCGCCGCGGGAACATTCAGCGCCAGCGCATCCCTCAGTACGTCACTCTCCTCAAAACTTCCTTCCCACGCGGTGAACGCGTAAGTAAAATGGTGCGTCCTGTTGTCCGCCTGCATCTCCGGGCTCGCGGAGGCGCGTAAAAGCGTCAGTTCCAGCGCATTGCCGTTCATGCTGATGCCGTATTTGCAGTCATTCAGCACCGCCGCGCCATGAGAACCGTCACAGAGCGCGCTGTACCGGTGGTTGCAGACCTCGAAACGGTCCTTATCATACTGTCTTGAGCGGTGGGTTGGCCGCTTCACATATCCAAACTGCATCTCATTGATGCCTTCTTCAGCATAGACGTCCACGGGGAAAGACACCTTCAGGAGCCGGTGCAGCTCTTTCCAGTCCACCACGGTATCGAACTCCAGTCTGCGGGAATCCGCGGAAAGCCGGATGATCTGGCGGATCGGGGAACCCAGGACCGACCCTTCCACTTCCACTGCCGCAGTCAGGCCGCTGCCGGAGGCCTTCGCTGTAAGATGCACAGCATCCGTGATCTCCGAAAGCACATAATTCGAGTCGATATCCCAGGCATCAAACATACGCGGCACGTCCTTAAATACGCGGAACCGGTTCATCGGCGCTGCCGCGAATTCTCTTCCGGAAGACTTCAGGACAAAGCTCACGACCTCGCCCTTCTTTGAAATGACCGCGCGGACCAGAGCGTTTTCCAGCACGAAACCGTCTTCCGTTTCCGTAACCTCCGCCTCTTTTCTTTCGAGGTCCGCGGAAGCCGCTGCGGGATACAGCGTCACCGAACCCATGGATGGCAGCGATACCAGCGCCCGGATCCTGCCGGTTTTCCTGTCGCATTCCACCGGGACCCGAGTCCCGTCCTGAGTCACCGCGCCGTCCGCGAATCTTCCGGGAAGCGTCACTGCTTCAGTCCTCGCAAAGCTCAGAGAGTTGAATACAGAAACAGCGTTTTTTCCCTCAGTCAGAGCGCGGCGGGCGTTGTCTGTCAGTGTCTCCGCCTCACGGAGTACTGCCATCATACGTTTTTCCGTCCCCTGATAGATCCGCGCGATGCCGGAGCCGGGAAGGATATCATGGAACTGGTGCAGCAGCACTTCCTTCCATAACGCTTCGCTCCTCTCCGACGGGAAAGCCTCGTCCGCGTACTTCAGCGCAAGCGCTCCCCACAGTTCCAGTTCCCGGAGCGCAAGTTCCGCCTTCCGGTTGTTCTTTTTTATAACAGCCTGGGAAGTATAGGTCCCGCGGTGCGCCGTAAAATACAGTTCGCCGGTCCAGGTATTTACCGGTTTCCCTTCCTTTTCCATATCATGGAAGAATTCATTCGGTCCAGCCATTTCGGTACGCGGAGAACCTTCCAGATCCTTCTGCCGTTCCAGAAACTCGATGTAGTCACGGCTTGGGCCGCCGCCTCCGTCTCCGTATCCGAAGGGTACCAGGAAAGCGTCCAGGTCCATAAGCTGCCGCCGGCTTTTCCAGATCTCATTGAGCGACCGGGGATCTGTCTGATAGGTATAGCTGGTGGGCAGGAAGGAAATGACTTCAGAACCGTCGATGCCCCGCCAGTTGAAATAATGGTATGGGAAATCCTCCCCTTCGTTATAGGACCAGAAGATCTTCTGCGTCACCAGGTACCTGACGCCGGTTCCCTTCAGGATCTGCGGCAGAGCCCCGGTATATCCGAAGGTGTCCGGAAGCCACAGGATCTCGCTGTCCACGTCAAATACTTCTTTATAATACTTTTTGCCGTACAGGATCTGGCGGATCAGCGCTTCGCCGCCGGACATATTCGTATCCGGCTCCACCCACATGGCGCCTTCCGGGATCCACTGTCCTTTTTTCGCGGCAGCCCGGATCCGTTCAAACAGCTCCGGATAATACTTCCGGCACATCTCATACGACGCCGGCTGGCTCTGAAGAAATTTATATCCGGGGTACAGGTCGATGAGCCGGAGCTGCGCAGCAAAAGTCCTGGCTGTTTTCCGATAAGTCTCCTGCATGGGCCACAGCCATGCCAGATCCAGATGCGCGTTGCCGATGGCATAAAACCTGGCTGCCGTACTTCCGTTCTTCGCTTCCATCGCCGGACGGATGGCTGCCCTGGCCTTCCTGTAGCTTTCC
>CADCQD010000013.1 GCA_902803485.1 uncultured Eubacteriales bacterium
ATGCGGAATACGTCGCCCTCTGCCAGGCCGAAATCAGCAGGACTCAGGTTCACAGTGAAGGTTTTTGTTCCGGTATACTGACATCTGCCGTCTTCCTGATCATAGCAGCGACCTGTGACGTTCGCGTCCGCGAGGAACGGAACGATGACGTCGATCACATTTCCGCCGGCAGTATCCAGCTTGGATATGGCAAATCCTTCAGTTCCTGCCGTACGCAGCAGATTGTAGTAGAATTTACCGATATCATTGGCGCTGTTGACAGCCAGGCGTTCTGCCGGGAACTCATCCTCGATCATGTAGGGATTTCCGGTGAATACAGCGCCGATGCCGCCGTAATAGGTCGTCATGTAGTTGGTCTTGCTGACACCGGAATAAGGAACCTTTTCTGTCCCGTAAAGCAGATCCATGTATGAGGTATTATCAAACATGGAAGGTTCCGTCCAGGAGCCGAAATAGCCCAGGATGGGAATCGAGTGCTGCACACCCGCAACTCCGTCCTTGCGCGTCTTTTCAGTAACATAGGTAAAGCCTTCGATGTACGCGCCGGCAGTATAGATGCTGCTGTCCGCGCCAAAGCTGAAGCTGACCGTCACGTCCGCGTAACCCTTCGCGGGAACGATGCAGCCGGTGGCCTGATCTTGTCTGAGATATTCAAGAAGCTGATGCGCGTCGTAACTGGTCACGGTTCCGTCTTCGTCGAAATCCGCCGCGTTACGGTCAACATCCTCTTCACTGAGATTTCCGGCCACAAGGTCCAGGATCGCCTGCGCGTCCTGATCCGTCGTGGAACCATCCCGGTTCACGTCATAGGGATTAAACTGGACCGCGCTCGGCGTCCAGGTATAACCGGTCTGTCCTCCGGCTGAAACGGTGGATTCAGCCATGTAAACGTCGCCGCCATCCGCGTAATAGCCCTGCGTAAAGATATCTGTCCTCGGAGATTCAAAGGCCAGTGTCTCATCCGTCAGGTTGTAGATCCGGAAGGCATAGCTGTAACCGCCGCTCTTTGCGGGATCATCGCCGAGTTCTACCTTGACCTTGCCGTCTTCTGCGGCTCCGGTCGCGCTGGTCAGGCCGGCATTCGTCATGAAGATGGCGGATCCTGAGCTGATGGCCTTGCTGACGTCCACAAGTCCGGAACCCTGCTGAAGGACAGATACATAAGAACCGCCGTTCCGCATAGGTGTCGCTGTAGACATCAAAAGAGACTGGATCAGCGCGCGCCGGCTGTAGCCGGAAACCGAGATCTCCTGATCCTTCAGGTACTGCGAGACGATGGCGGAAAGGCCTGCCATATGCGGCGCAGCCATGGATGTGCCGCTCATCAGTTCATACCGGTTCGCGCCGCCTGTGGTGACGCCGTCTTTATTTACATTGGTGCCGAAAACAGAATAAATATTGCTTCCGGGCGCGGTGATCTCCGGCTTCATGAGAAGAGATCCGGGCACACCCCAGGAGCTGAAGGTGCTCATGCCGGCCTGGTCGCGGGAAATATATACGTCAGTAGCGGCTTTCCCGCTCACGGTGATGGAACCGGTATAACAGTTATAACTGTCGACCGTTATCACTTCGGAGCCGGCCTTGATCATATCCGCGTCGTCCTTTGTGATCAGGACCATGGGGAATGATCCGGTATAATCCGTCAGCTGCATGCTGATCGTTCCGGGCTGATTATTCGCTACGACCACCGCTTTCGGTCCGTAGCTGATGGCATTATTGCCCTTATCAGAGAAATTGATCCCGCCGCGGTTTACGATCAGAACCTTTCCGGAAAGACTGATCTCCTGGCTGACCGTGCTGTAATCCACTGCCTCGCCGATCGCGTCGATATACACGTAATCCCATGTACCTGCGGCATCGGCCATGATGCCTCCGCTCGAAGCGCTTTCGGTATAGTAGATGTTCCGGCCGTTAAAGACCAGCGGAGTACCGGACATACCGATGTTCTCTGATGAAGCGGTACAAAGGCTGTTGATATAAGTTCCCGGAGAACCGCCGGTATGCATGCCCACGTCTTCAATATAAAGATCCGCGCCCTGATTCGCCGCAAATGAAGAATTGTTGCCGGCGGAAATGGTAACGACCATCCCGTAATTGGACTGCGGTGAAGACAGATTGTTCAGAATGTCCTGATAATAGGCGCTGTATGTAAAGCCCGGCGCTCCCGAACCCAGAGACAGATTGCAGGAGTCGCATCCCAGTACGATGGCGTCCTCGATGGCTACCATGTAATCGGAATCATAGGCTCCGCCGCCCTGGCCAAAGACCTTCATGACCATCAGCTGCGCGTCCGGCGCCATGCCAAGCGCGTAAACGCTTGTCGCAGCGTCCACGTAACCATTGCCGCTGTTGATATAACGGTTTGCCGCAGCGATGCCGGCCACATGGGAACCATGCTCGCCCTGCTTGTCGCTCATATGATCAATGGTCAGATTCCGGTCCACATAGTTGAAACCATAGGGGATCTTCGCGTTTACATAGGTTCCCGCGCCGTTCAGCTGGGAAGCTACCGCGGCGACGTCCGCCTCGGTCATCAGCGCCGGCGCCTTCTTCAGTGTACTGATCGCGTAATTCAGCGCATCCGCGTCAAAAGACTGATGCGTAGTATCGATACCGGTATCGATGATGGCGATCCGCATGCCCGCGCCGGTGTATCCGGCCGACCACGCGTCGGAAGCTCCGACCATGCCTGTGCTGGTATGGGTCGTATTCGGCTGGTTGCCGGAACCCTCCACAGGAACCGTATACCTTGTTTCCCGCTGTACGGCAGACACGCCGTCCAGCTTTTCAATGACCGGGATATCCTTCAGCTTCACATATCCCGAGATCGCATTGACCAGCAATGTCATATTCCACTGCACGTTGATGGAATACCCGACGGCAGACTCGATCACAGCAGTCATCTGCGCCTGATTTGCCTTCAGGTTATTTCTGTATGAGATCGCTCCTGCATTCGTTCCCACGCCTGCAGGCTGATATCCGGCATCCAGTGCTGCCGGAGCTTTAAGGAAAATCGATACACGTACAGTCTGGTTCAAAGAAGTATCCGGTTCGGGTGAGATCTCGCCCTCTTCTTCCTCCTCTTCTCCCAGTTTATGGATGCCCAGTGAGGAAGCATCCAGTTCTTCCATTTCCAGCTCTTCTCCGTCCTCATCTAAAGGATCATCCGAGTCAGGCTGCGCGTCCTCCGCGGACGCTTCCTGTCCGGACTGAGACGTTTCATCCGCCGCGGTCTCTTCCTGACCGGGCTCAGATGTTTCATCCGGCGCGGCGTAGCCGATCACCGCACTTGACAGGATCATTACGGCCGCGAGCAGAATCGCCAGAAAAGATTTTGTTCTCTTCTTCATATTCTTCTTCCCTTCCTACAAAGACTATCTGGATGATCCGCAAAACCATCTTTCACAACCGGTAATATGCAGGCAATGGTATGCGTGTTCACCAAACAATTAGTAATTATATCATACCAAAGCGCATCAGCACAACATATTTGTGTACATAAAATCAGGCCTTTTTCACCGTGTGTCTTCGGTGAAAAAGGCCTGATTGCAAGAGAACACAGTTTATTCTTACCGTTCTTCTCTGAAATACGAGAGTCCCAGACTCTGCGGCGGCTGATTCTCCCGGCGCTTCCGGGCAGATACGATGACCAGCACGATGATGGTAACCACATAAGGCAGAGCCTTGATCAGCTCCTGGTCCGCCACACCCAGATTCGGAATGTAGTTGTGGATGATCAGAAGTCCGCCGAACAGGAACGCTCCCAGAATACCCAGGTCGGTCTTCCAGACGGTGAAGATGACCAGCGCGATGGCAAGCCATCCGCGGTCGCCAAAGCCGTTATTGGACCAGACGCCGTACGCGTAGTCCATGATGTAGTACAGACCGCCCAGTCCCGCGATGACGGAACCGATACAGGTGGAAAAATACTTATACTTTTCTACCGGGATGCCTGCCGCGTCCGCTGTGGCGGGATTTTCACCCACAGCTCTTAAGTGCAGGCCCACCCGGGTCCTTCTCATGATCACGGCCGTAACTACCGCTATGATGATGCCCAGGTATGCCAGGAAGCTGTAGCTGAGGAACAGCTCGCCGAACCAGCCCATGCTGTCCACAAAGGGAAGCTTTGACTTGAAACAGTTGGACGTGGCCGTCAGGTTGATGGACGGAACATCCGCGCCGGAAAGACGGATCAGAGAACCGCCGAAGAAATTGCCGATGCCCACGCCGAAGGTGGTCAGGGCAAGGCCGGTCACGTTCTGGTTTGCCCGGAGCGATACCGTGAAAAAGCTGTAGATCAGCCCCATCAGAAGGGACCCGAGGATCGAGCAAAGAAGCGGGATCAGGATCGCAAGGATCGGAACGATATTGGCAGCTCCCACACTGTTCTCATAGAAGAACGCGCCGATGACGCCGCTGATGGCTCCCACATACAGGATACCCGGAATACCCAGATTCAGATGACCGGATTTTTCCGTAATGGTCTCGCCGGTGGCTCCGAAAAGAAGCGGGATGCCCATGATTACCGCACGCTGTAAAAATGTGATCATGCTGCCACCTCCTTGCTTTCTTTATGCCTGCTCCGGAAGATCAGCCGGTAATTGATAAAGAACTCGCTGCCGATGATGAAGAATATGATGATGCCGGTCAGGATATCCGCGAAGGACTTATTTAAAGAAAACTGCGTGGATATCTCTCCGGCTCCCTTCTGAAGGAATATGATCAGCGCCGCGGCGATCA
Organism: uncultured Eubacteriales bacterium; assembly: GCA_902803485.1. Lineage (GTDB taxonomy): Bacteria > Bacillota > Clostridia > Lachnospirales > Lachnospiraceae > UBA1267. The sequence goes on from CADCQD010000013.1 coordinate 4,741, forward strand.
CCATCATCAGCGGGTCAAACTTCGCAAGCCATGAAACCATGATGGCGGTAAAACCCTGGCCGCCGGCAGTATCACGGGTCACCGTATGGTCCGTGCCGGAAACCAGAAGGAAACCTGCCAGGCCGCACAAAGCGCCAGAAATGACCATGGTCCGGACAATGACCTTTTTCACATTGATGCCGATGTAGCGGGCCGTATTCTCGGATTCGCCCACCACGGAGATCTCATAGCCCTGCTTGGAATATCTGAGGTACACATAGACCGCTGCCGTAATAAGCACCACGATCAGGATATTCAAAAGATAATTCTGTCCGAACAGCGCGGGCATCCAGCCGGCATGGGATTCGGAATTGATGATGCCGATCTGGCCGGAACCCTTGGGGACGGACCACTGGTATACAAAATAGGAAATGATCTGCATGATCACGTAGTTCATCATCAGGGTGAACAGCGTCTCGTTCGTGCCCCATTTTGCCTTGAAAATGGCGGGGATCAGCCCCCAGACGGCACCCGCGAGGACCGCGGAAACCACCATAATAATGAAGAGGATCAGCGTCGGTACCTTGCTTCCCAGGAAGATCATGCAGGTGGCGGTAGCCATGGCGCCGGCCAGCACCTGGCCCTCCGCGCCGATGTTCCAGAACTTCATCTTGAATGCCGGCGTCACTGCCAGGGAAATACACAGCAGGATCGCGGTGCCCTGAAGGAACGCCCAGGTACGGCGGGCGGTGCCCAGCGCGCCGTCAAAGATGGTCGCGAATACCTGGAAGGGATTCAGTCCCGTCATAATGACAGTCACGATGGCGGAAAGCACCAGCGCGAGAAGCACTGCCGCAAGGCGGATCAGCCAGGCCTTCCACCAGTCGATGAGTTCCCGTTTTACTACATGAAAAAGAGGTTCTCTCATGAGACGTGCCCTCCCTTCGTCATCAGGAGTCCGATCTCCTCTTTCGAGGCGGTCCGACCGTCCACAATACCCGTAATGCTGCCCTGGCCGATGACCATGATCCGGTCGCACAAAGCCGTCAGCACATCCAGATCCTCGCCCACAAAGATCACAGCCACACCGTTCTTCTTCTGGGCATTCAGAAGATCATAGATCATATAGGAAGAATTGATGTCCAGGCCGCGGACAGGGTAAGCTGCCATCAGCACAGTCGGCGCCGCGGCGATCTCACGCCCCACCAGGACCTTCTGGACGTTGCCGCCGGAAAGCCGCCGGACCGGCGTGGATGTGCCGGATGGCGTCACCTGCAGCTGCTCGATGATGCGCTCCGCCAGGCTCTGCGGCGCTTTCCTCTCCAGGAACATGGTCCTGCCGCGTCTGTAGGAACGAAGCATCATATTATCCGTAATGTCCATATTGCCTACCAGGCCCATGCCCAGGCGGTCCTCCGGGACAAAACTCAGCCGTACGCCCAGCTCCCGGATCTCCATCGGCGTCTTATCCCGAAGATACTCGATCTTCCCGGACTCCGGCGTAATGTACTGCACGCCGCCGTATTCGATGGGCTGCAGGCCTGCGATGGTCTCCAGAAGCTCTCTCTGGCCGGAACCCGCGATCCCGGCGATCCCCAGGATCTCGCCGGACATGGCGGTAAAGGAAACGTCCTTCAGCACCGTCAGTCCTTCCCGGTTCTTAACGGAAAGGTGCGCAACGATCAGCCTCTCCTCCGGATCCTTCGGGTCCGGGCGCTCGATGTTCAGCTCCACCTTTTTGCCCACCATCATCTCCGTCAGAGACGCTTCTGTGGCATCCTTCGTTTCCACGGTGCCGATGTACTCGCCTTTTCTGAGCACGCTCACCCGGTCTGAAAGCTCCAGCACCTCATGCAGCTTATGTGTGATAATGATGATGGCCTTCCCGTCCTCCCGCATCCTGCGGAGCACCGCGAATAATTTCTCCGTTTCCTGCGGCGTCAGCACCGCCGTAGGCTCGTCCAGGATCAGGATATCCGCGCCGCGGTAGAGCACCTTGATGATCTCCACCGTCTGTTTCTCGGACACGGACATTTCATAGATTTTTTTATCCGGATCAAGTTCAAATCCATACTGGTCAGCGATCGCCTTCACCTGCACCGCGGCCTTTTTCGTATCGTACCTCTCCTCGTCCTTCAGGCCGAGGATGATGTTCTCTGTAGCAGTAAATACGTCCACCAGCTTGAAATGCTGATGGATCATGCCGATCCTGTATTTGAAGGCATCCTTGGGAGAGACGATCAGCGCCTCTTCGCCATTGATAAAGATCTGCCCCTCATCCGGGTAATAAATGCCCGCGATCATATTCATGAGCGTGGTCTTGCCGCTGCCGTTTTCCCCTAAAATAGACAAAATCTCACCGTAATTAACCGTGAGATTCACATTCTTATTGGCAACGACCTTACCCAAAAAAACTTTGGTGATATTCCTGAGCTCGATAGCCGGTACAGCCATACAGACTCCTTTTCAGCGGATTGGTTGTGACGGGCGGGGTCTTGCGGCCCCGCCCATATACAATGATATACGAAATTAGAATGCAGCGTTCAGAAGCTCGATGCCGTCGATCTGAAGATCGAAGTAAGGAGCGGAACGGTATTCAGACTCATGGAAGTAACCGTCGGAAATAACCTCGGTGTCGCCTTCATAATTCTCATCTGTGTCAACGTCAGCCATGTAGGAATCTACAGCCTTGCCGTCAACGGTGAAGTTCGCGGTATCAAATACCTTAACACTGCCGTCGTTCAGTTCAGCCCAGAGCTTGTCGATCGCGTCCTGCGTGCCGGCTGCAGCAGCCTGCTCATTGACCTCTGTAAGAACTACAGAACCGGTCTCCAGTGTGCCGACCCAGTCGGTATCGATCGCTTCACCCTTCTTCACACACTCGATCATGTACTCCATGTAGGGCTCCCAGTTGATACGGGAGGATACGATGAAGGTGTTCGGGCATGCGGAAACGGTAGAACCATTGTAGGAAACGTTCGGAACGCCTGCTTCTTCACAAGCTGTGGGAGCGCCCATGGAATCCGCGTGCTGGGAGATCAGGATACAGCCATTGTTCAGAAGAGTCTGAGCTGCTTCCTTTTCCAGGGTCTCATCATACCAGGAACCGGTGAACTGGACCTGCATCTTGACGGTGGGGCATACGCTCTTAGCGCCAAGGTAGAAGGAGGTGTAACCGGAAATAACTTCTGCGTAGGTGTAAGCGCCTACATAGCCCATCAGTGCTTCATCCTCGGTGAATTCGCCGGCTTCGATCATCTCATTGATCTTCATGCCTGCAGCTACGCCTGCAAGGAAACGGCCCTGATAAATGGACGCGAAAGCGTTGTGATAGTTCGCGACGCCTGCGGTATGCGCCATTGTACCGGTCGCGTGGCAGAACTGGACTTCCGGATATTCCTTCGCTGCCTGAAGCATGAAGGACTCATGGCCGAAAGAGTCAGCGAAGATCACGTTGCAGCCGTGGTCGATCAGATCACATGCAGCTTCGTAGCACTCGTTGGTCTCCGGGATGCCGGTCTTCTGGATGTACTCAACGCCCTGTGCTTCGCAGGCAGCCTTTGCCGCATCCATGAAGTTCTTGTCGTAAGTAGAGTTTTCATCGTGAAGGAAAATAAAGCCAACCTTGACTTCAGCGCCTTCAGCAGCCTCTTCTTCTTCAGCTTCTTCAGCTTCTTCAGCGGGTTCAGTTTCTTCTTCCGCCGGTTCAGCCTCTTCTTCTGCCGGCTCAGCTTCTTCAGCTTCCTTGGTGTCCGCTTCAGCTTCTGCTGCCGGGGTCTTGTCATCAGCTGCGGGAGCCGGAGTGCTTCCGCATGCCGCCATGGAAAGAACCAGAACAGCTGCGAGCAGTAACGCTAATAACTTTTTCATTTCTCTCCTCCGTAAAAATTGTTAATATATCAGAAACCGCGGAATGCGGTTTTTGACCGCA
>CADCQD010000014.1 GCA_902803485.1 uncultured Eubacteriales bacterium
AAAAAAGAAGGAGGAGACGATAATGAAGAAAATTTTAGCAGTGATCCTGTGCGCCGCACTTGCGTTATCTATGCTTGCATGTGCAGCGCCCGGCACAGCGCCTGCTGATACCGGCAAACAGGAAGAGGCCGCAAAGCCTGAAGACGCAGGAGCAGAGGAAGCGGAAGCGGAGCCCGCCGGTGAATCCGACAATCCCTGGGCGGACATCATGGATTACTCCGATGAAGCAACCATCGTTTACACCGTATTCGGCAACAAACCGAACGCGATGGATGAGATCCTTGGCCTCATCAACGAAAAGCTGATGAAACTGATCAACACGAAGCTGGAAATGAACTTCATCTCTCTGGCTGACTGGACCACCAAGTATCCGCTGGCGCTTGCGGATGACAGCATTGATATGATCTATGCCGCAAGCTGGAACAACTACGCGACCAACTCCGGCAAGGGCGCTTTCCTTGAGCTGGATGAGGACTTCAGAAAGAAATACCTCCCGGTAACCACGGAAGTGATGTCCCCGGCAGCCTGGAAGCAGGCGTCTATCGACGGCAAGGTCTACGGTGTTCCGAGAAACCAGCATGACAACAACAACTACGGCGCGTTCATTTTCAGAAAGGACATTCTGGAAAAGACCGGCTATTCCGAAGGCATCCACAACTACGACGAATTCTTTGATTTCGTAGAAAAGGCTGCGGAAGTCATGGATCCTTCTGAAGGCTACGCGTTCTACGCGTTCCCGTCCATGCCGATGGTGCAGCCCTTCGAAATGCTGAAGGATCATGCCATGACCGTTTACAACAACATGACGTGGTTTACGGACGAAGAGCTTGCAGATGACTGCAGCAACCTGTATTATTACTATCTGACAGACAGCTACAAGGAATACGTTCTCCGCATGGCTGACTGGGCGAAGAAGGGTGTATGGCCGTCCAACGCGATCGACAGCTCCACCCATACAGAAGACCAGTTCACCAACGGCAGATCCGCATTCTATCAGGCTCGTTATACCGAAGCCGGCAACATCATCAAGTCCATCGAAGAGAAAGGCTATGAAGTAGAATACTGGCCGATCATCGACGACAAGACCTATGTCAGACTTACGGATTACTCCGGAGATATGACCGCGATCACCAGCATGTCCAAACAGCCCGAGCGCGCGGCTGTCGTTCTGGATATCCTGAGAAACGACGTCGAGATCAATATGCTCTGCCAGGGCGGTATCGAAGGCAGACACTACATCCTGAATGACGACGGAACCCGTTCCGCAGGTCCGGAATCTGATGATTACGGCTGGTCCGCATGGGCATGGTCTCTTCGTGATATGAACCATTATCCGGTAGAGAAACTGGAGCCCAGAGTACAGGCTGTCCTGGATGAACTGGACAAGCATGTTCTTCCGGAAGACCAGTGGCCCTTCGACGGCTTCGTAACCAATGATGAGGCTTACGATACCATGAGCGCTGAGCTCGCTGTCGTTAAGTCCATTGTTACTGAGTATCAGTATTCCTTCGACCTTGGCGTGTTCGGCGACGAGACCGAAGCGAAGTACGAACAGTTCTGCCAGGAGCTGAAGGATGCCGGCATCGACAACCTGATCGCTGAATGGCGGAAACAGGCTGCGGAATATATAGCAAAATAATTGTATCTGTGGCATAATAGCTTCAGAATATGTTTCTGAGGCATAGTACAGACAGGGGCTGTCATGTCTTTAGGGCATGGCGGCCCTGTTTTCGTAATGAGGCCGGGCAGGATGACCGTACCCGCGCGGTCCGGAATGAAGGCCGGCATATATAAGGAGCTTCTGATATGATCCGACTTCTGATGGTGGATGATGAACCGACGACAATAAAAAGGATCCTGTCCCGCATAGATTTTGCGGGGCTTGGGATCGAAGATATCCGCCGGGCGGAAAACGGGCCGGAGGCGCTGGAGCTTTGCAGGGACTGGAAGCCGGACATCCTTCTTTCGGATATCATGATGCCCAGGATGAACGGGATCGAGCTGACGGAACAGCTCAGGATGATCAATCCGGAACTGCAGGTGATCTTTCTGAGCGGCTATATGGAAAAAGAATTCCTGAAGGGCGCCATCCATCTGCAGGCACTGAACTACATTGAAAAACCCATTGATATGGATGAGCTTTACGGGTCGCTGAAGAATGCCCGCGACCGCCTGATGAGGTCAGAAGATATCTCCAGCCGGCTGCTGAAGCTGGACGACGAGCATATCGATACTCAGCTCAGGATCCTGGCCTATGAGCTTTGCTCTGAGCAGTATCATGAAGAGATCGCGGAACGTGTGATGCGCGAACTGTTTCCGGAGAAAACTTCCATGCCCTGCGTCGCGCTCCAGCTGAAGTTCTATCTTCCGGAACAAAAGGAGTTCCATGTACTGGTGAGCCTCCTTCCCGTGATGAAAAGAGTTGCCTCCGACATGGGGCTTACAGCCGCGGTTGTCGTAAAATATGATTACATCGTTGCCTTCCTTTTTGATGAGAGAGGGGAAACCGGCAGCGACCAGGTGTATTTTGTCTCCGCTTTCCTCCGGGAGCTCAGGAAGGAACTGGTGCTCATGAATAAAAAATACACCGCAGGCACCGGCCACGTCTGCCCGGACTTCAGGGAACTTCATGAGAGCTTCCTGGAAGCGGAAAATGCCTCGCGGCTGGCCTTTTTCCACGGGCCCGGCTATCATTCCTATTACAGAAAAAACGCGAAAAAGTTCGACTTTGAAGCCTCAGACGCCATGGATATCATCCGGGGCCTGAAGAAAAACGGAAGAGACCAGACGGTGTTCCGGCTCCGGGAGCTCAATACGGTGCTGGAGAGCTGCGAGGGTACAGATCCGGAAGATATCAAGCGCTTTTATTCCGGGATGGTGCTGGAACTGTATCATCTGGCGAAGGAAGACGGGATCCGGCTTTTTCCGGAATACGGGAGCGAGCATGACCTGCTGATCATCGTCATGGAGCAGAACTTCCTGGTGGAGCTTTTTGATTTCCTGATGATGGGTGTGGAGACCTACTGCAACGTCCTGACCCGGGATTATTACCCGAATCCCACGGTCAACTGGATCATCCGCTATATCCATGAGCATTATCAGGATCCGGATCTGGATATGACCATGCTCAGCAATGTCTCCAATCTTTCCTCCACGTATATCAGCCATCTATTTAAGAATACCACAGGGAAGACCGTCCGGAATTATATTACGGAATACCGGATGAAACACGCGGTGCGGCTTCTCAGGGATCCCACCAGCCAGATAAACGATATCGCGGCGGCCTGCGGATACCGGAACGGCAACTATTTTTCCTTCCGTTTCAAGGAATATTTCGGCTGCGCGCCTACGGAGTACATAAACACAAGTGAAACAGAAACTGATCAATTTTAAAAATCTGATCGCGGATTCTCTGCCGCACCCGGGGCTCAGAAGCAAGCAGCTTTTGTTTACGCTGCTTTGTTTTCTCGCGCTCCTTTTGTTTGCTATGGTTCTTGGAAAGATGATCTATTCTTCCGCCATGCGGACCGGCGTCTCCAATCTGAAACTATCTGTGGATTCGGCCTGTGATTCCCTGAATAATGAGACGGATCTGATCTACCGGAACTCCATCATCATTCTCCGGAACGCGGATATCAGGACGCTGCTCCAGGATCCTCTTTCTGAAGAGGACGTTCCCGGCCTGGTCTCTATTAAAAACCAGGCGGTGTCCTTTGTCCGGGTGCTGGATGACAACACGATCATTGACGGGACCCGGATCTATCTCGAGAAGGACCGGTCGTTCCTTTCAGGCCAGGACCTGTTTTTCAGTTTCTCTGACGCGAAGGACGCGGACTGGTTTACTTCATTCCTGAGTGTCAACCAGAAAAGCCGCTGGGTCGTCCTGCCGGAGGGGCCGGTATTCTATCTGACCCGGGTCGTCTCAAAAAACAGGTATGACCGGACGGAAGCGCTGATCCGGATCGATTATTCCATGGAGCATCTCCTGCAGCTGCTGCAGTACGCGCTGGTCTCTAAGGAGAGCGGTATTGCTCTGTACGGGGATCAGGGCGTTATGATCGCATCTTCCGGAGACGTGAGCTGGACAGAAGAGGATCTTCAGGCGATCCCGTCCGGCGCGCGGGAGGGGACGATCCGGCCGGAAGCCGGAAAATGCCATTATTATACGCGTACGCTTCCGGATACGGGCTGGACAGTGATATCCTGCGTGCCGGACCGCAGTTTTCACGCGCTGAAAAGTGTCCGGGAATTCCTTCCCCTCTTTATCTTTGTCCTGGTAAGCTGGGCCGGCCTGCTGATACTGTCCGCCACTTATTCCGCCGGCATCGTCAGAAAGATCCGGAAGATCTCAAATCATGTCTCCAGGATCCGGACGGAAAACGACGTACAGATGCTGGAGCCATTTAAATCCAGGGACGAATTCCAGGCGCTTGCGGACAGCTACAATCATATGGCGGCCGCGCTGAAAGAAAACCTGGAGAGGGAATATCTCCTCGG
>CADCQD010000015.1 GCA_902803485.1 uncultured Eubacteriales bacterium
AATTAGTATATCACATAACGGACTAAAAATAAATGCTTTCATAAGGATTTCACATACCGCCGCAGCCAGGGGGGGAGCCAGGGGGCCAGGGGGACGGTTCTCTTGGCTTTATGAGCCAAGAGAACCGTCCCCCTGGCTCCCTGGCTCCCCCCTGGCTCCCCCTGGCTGCGGCGGTATGTGAAATCCTTATGAAAGCATTTATTTTTAGTCCGTTATGTGATATACTAATTCAAAGTATGATCAAAACAAAATCTTCGATTGGAGTGTGGATATATGGGAAAGTATGACAGTGTGAACGGAAGACGCCCGGCACCGAAGCGGGGGAGAAGAAGAAAGAAGCCGATGAACATGGCCGCTGTGGTCATGCTTGCGGTGGCAGTGGGCCTGGCCATTTCAGGCGCGCTGATCTATTTCCTGCTGATCCGTCCGGAACGGAAGAATAACGGAAAGGTTCCTGAAGTGAACACCACGGAAGCGGAACAGACTTCCGGAGGAGAGGATACTGCGCAGCAGTCTTCTGAAGTTCCTGAGACGGATCAGACGCCGCAGGACACGGCCTATACGGGAACTTATCAGGAAGCGATGGCGAAGGCGAAGCAGATGGCTGCGACCTATGATTATAAAGGAGCTGCGGACTTTATCAAAAACGCGGTGCCGGATTATGCCGGGGACGCGGAGATCATGCGGTTCCTCGCGGACTGTGACGCGCTGAACGAGCAGCTGGTGAAATGGCCGGACAACACGCAGATCACGCATGTGTTCTTCCATACGCTGATCCAGAATAACCAGGTGGTGTTCACGTCGGACAAGAAGGACGCGTACAATGAGGTCATGACGACCATCAGCGAGTTCAAAGAGATCATACAGGAAATGTATGACCGGGGCTATGTGCTGGTCCGCCTTTCGGATATTGCGTCGATCGATGAAAACGGGCAGATGAAGTATAATCCCATTTATCTGCCGGCGGGAAAGACTCCCTTTGTCCTGTCCGAGGACGATGTCTGCTACTATGAATATATGAAGGAGACGGGAGGCTACGCGAACCGCCTGGTAGTGACGCCGGAAGGCAGGATCATGAATGAGATCGACCAGCCGGACGGATCTGTGATCACCGGCGCCTTCGACGTGCTGCCGATCCTGGATGATTTCCTTCTCGAGCATCCGGATTTCTCCTATCACGGCGCGAAGGGCATTATAGCCCTGACGGGATACAACGGGATCCTTGGCTACCGGACCTCTTATATTGCCTACGCCCCAGATGAGATCCTGGACCAGCATTATGATGAACTGTTCAGGGCCGGGAACTATGGTGAAGAAAAGGCGCATATGCTGGCGCGCAGAAGCGACGTCCACTTATATAATGTGCCGGATATCGAAGCGGAACGCGCGAAGGCCAAAGCGGTCGCGGAAGCGATCCGGGCGGACGGCTGGGATTTCGCGAGCCATACCTGGGGCCATATGGCCATGGACCAGGTGCTGGACCAGATGACCGGCACAGTGACGGATGAGCGCTTTTTCCGGGATACGGTGTGGTTCGACGTGGAAGTGCAGCCGCTGATCGGAAACACGGACATTTTGATCTATCCGAAGGGCGCGGATATCCATACCTGGCGGAATTATACGGATGAAAACCAGGCGTATATGTTCCTGAAGTCCATGGGATTCAATTATTTCTGCAATGTGGACTCGGCGAAGGTCTGGGTGCAGATGGACAAGACGGCTGGCGGAAGCGGGTATCTGAGGACCGGCCGGAGAAATCTGGACGGCACCATGTTCCTGAAAGCCATGCTGTATCCGGAGAAAGAGCTTCTGACGGATATTATTGACGTGTACAAGGTCTGGGACAAGGATCGTCCGCTTCCGGTGGACAATGTGGCGATCCCTGAAGGCGTGACCGGTGTCACCTTCCCGGACGGCACGTTCCTCCCCTTTGATACAAACTGAGAAAGCGCCGGAAAAACGCCGGCTGAAATTGAACACAGGAAATCATTTGATATATGTATGTGATCGCGGGGCTCGGAAATCCGGGCATCAAATACAGAAAAACCAGGCATAATGTGGGATTCGATGTGATCGATATCCTGTCGGAACGTTTCGGGATCCCGGTAAAGACCAAAAAGTTTAAAGGCCTGATCGGGAAGGGCGTGATCGCCGGGATGGAAGTGATCCTGGTCAAGCCCCAGACCTTTATGAATCTGAGCGGAGAATGCATCCGTGAGGTCATGGATTTTTATCAGGTGCCCGCGGAGAATCTCGCGGTATTCTGCGATGACATCCATCTGGACCTGGGACGGCTCCGGATCCGCAAAAGCGGGTCCTGCGGCGGCCATCACGGACTGGAGAATATCATACAGCAGTTATCCACGGAGAATTTCAAAAGGATCCGGATCGGCGTAGGCATTCAGCCGGAATATATGGACCGGATCAGATTTGTACTTGGAAGTTTTTCCAAAGAGGAGCGGGAGATCCTGGACGCCGCGCTCCGGCGGGCTTCTGACGCGGTGATCGTCATGTTCGCGGAGGGCGTCGATCAGGCAATGAATCTATATAACGGTAAAGGTGCGCTATGAAAGTACTTGACGCGCCGCTTCACAGGATCCTGGCTTTTACGGAAGCTGACGAACGGATCCAAAGAAGCGGCGGGCCGGTCTTACTTACCGGCTGCGCGGAATCTCAGAAAGTTCATGTCATGGATCAGGCGGGTGCGGAATACGCCCGTCTGATCGTGACTTATGACGAAAAACAGGCAAAGGCCCTGACGGAAGACTTTGATTTCTTTTCTGATGAGGTCTTTTATTTTCCTGCCCGGGATTTCCTGTTTTATCAGGCGGATATCCGGAGCAACACCATTACCGCGGAACAGATCCGGGTGCTCCGGGCGCTCCGGGAAGGAAATGCCCGCGTCGTAGTTACCACTTTTTCCGGAATGATGAACGCGCTCCCTCCGGCGGAACTGTTTGATGAGAGCCGTACGGAGATCGAAGAAGGCGCGGTCGTGGAGCCGGAGGCGCTTGCTCTGAAGCTGGTATCCATCGGTTACGTCCGGACGGGAAAGGTGGAAGAACCGGGGCAGTTCGCGGTGCACGGCGGTATATTCGATATTTATGACCTGACGGAGGAGAATCCGTTCCGGATCGAGTTTTTTGATGATGAAGTCGACTCGATCCGCATATTTAACGCGGAGACCCAGGTGACCATAAGCCGCGTCATGAAGGCGGTGATCTACCCGGCAGCGGAAGTTTTTGTGAAAAAGAAGGATCTTCTGGAGGGGCTTCGGAAGATCGAGAAGGATTATAAAAAGAATGTTGAAGTACTGAAGGCGCGGAATGATTACCAGGCAGCCGCGGACCTCCAGTCCCTCTACAGGGAGGTCAGCGACGCGGTGGATTCCGGCGAGCTTTCCGGGATCCTTGAGGGCTTTCTTCCCTACTTTACCGGAGATCTCTCGTCGCTCCTGGACTATTTTCCTGAGCCGCCGGTGATCTGCCTGGAGGAGCCTCTGAGACTCAAAGAATACGGGTCTCTCAGTGAAACGGAATTCTCGGAAAGCTTTAAAGCCAGGATCGAAAAGGGACTGGCGCTTCCGGGCCAGTCTTCCGTGATCCGCAGCCTTTCAGAGACCTTTTCCCTTCTGGAAACGCCCAGGACGCTCCTGTTTACAGCGCTGGACCAGCAGATCCCCATGATGCGCGTCCGCGCGAGCTTCGGCTTTGAGTGCCAGAGCGTCGTCTCTTACCGGGGGAATTACCAGGGCCTGACAGAGGATATGAAGAGGTACCAGAAGCTGGGATACAGCGCGGTGCTTCTGTGCGCCTCCGCGACCCGCGGAAGGCGGCTGGCGGCGGATCTTACAGAATACGGGCTTCACGCGTATGTAATGGACAGCCCGGAAGAGGAGACGGCGCCCGGAACCATCGGCATCATCCATGGAAACCTGCATAAGGGCTGGTCTTATCCGCAGATCAAATTTATCGTCCTGACGGAAAGTGATATCGCCGGCAGAGAAAAGAAGAAGCGGCGCGCGCATCAGAAATTTGAAAGCGGACAGAGGATCCGCAGTTTTTCCGAGCTTTCCGTGGGCGATTATGTGGTCCACGAAAACTACGGTATCGGCATTTATCAGGGGATCACCGGGATCGAGACCGAAGGCGTGAAACGGGACTACATGAAGATCTCGTATCTGAAGTCCGGCACGCTGTACGTCCCGGTGGCGAATCTGGACGTGGTCCAGAAATACGCGTCCAGGGACGCGAAGCCCCCGAAGATCAACCGGCTGGATTCTCCGGACTGGAAGAAAACACGGACCCGGGTCCGCGCTGCTGTAGAAGAGGTGGCGGATGAACTGGTGGATCTGTACGCGCTTCGCCAGAACGGCTCCGGCTACCGCTACAGTGAGGATACCGTCTGGCAGAAGGAAGTGGAAGAGATGTTCCCCTTCGAAGAAACGGATGACCAGCTGGAAGCGATCCGCGCGGTCAAGGCGGATATGGAAAGCGGGAAGATCATGGACCGGCTGCTGTGCGGAGACGTGGGCTTCGGAAAGACCGAGGTGGCGCTCCGGGCGGCATTTAAAGCGGTCATGGACAATAAGCAGGTGGCGTACCTGGTCCCCACAACGATCCTCGCGGACCAGCATTTCAAGACGTTTACCCAGCGGCTGAAAGACTTCCCGCTGACCATCGAAATGCTTTCCAGATTCCGTACCGCCGGCGAGCAGAAGGTGACAATCGACAAGCTGAAAAAGGGCATGGTGGACATCGTGATCGGGACGCACCGCCTTCTGAGCAAGGACGTCGGATTTAAGGATCTGGGACTGCTGATCATTGATGAGGAACAGCGCTTCGGCGTGAAGCATAAAGAAAAGATCAAACAGCTCCGGACCAATGTGGACGTGCTGACGCTGACAGCCACGCCCATTCCCCGGACTCTTCATATGAGCATGATCGGCGTACGGGATATGAGCATCCTGGAGGAGCCTCCGCTGGAGCGCATGCCCATCCAGACCTACGTCATGGAGTATTCGGAGGAGCTGGTGCGGGAAGCCATCCAGAGAGAACTGTCCCGCGGCGGACAGGTGTACTACGTCTATAACCGGGCGCAGGATATCGACCAGGTGGCGGGAAGGATCGCCGCCCTGGTGCCGGACGCGGCGGTATCCTTTGCCCACGGGAAAATGCCGGAGCACGAGCTGGAGCATCAGATGCTTTCCTTTGTGGAAGGGGAGATCGACGTGCTGGTCAGTACGACCATCATTGAGACGGGCCTGGATATCCCGAACGTGAATACCATCATCGTCCACGACGCGGAACGCTACGGGCTTTCCCAGCTGTATCAGCTCAGGGGCCGCGTGGGCAGATCCAGCCGCCAGGCCTACGCGTTCATCATGTACCGGAAGGACAGGATCCCGGGAGAAGACGCGGCAAAGCGGCTGGAGACGATCCGGCAGTATACGGAGCTGGGCAGCGGGATCCGCATTGCCATGCAGGACCTTGAGATCCGCGGAGCCGGCGCGGTGCTGGGCAACGCCCAGTCCGGCCATATGGCGGAGGTCGGATACGAGCTGTACTGCAAAATGCTTTCAGAAGCCGTACGCATCCGGAAGGGCGAAGAGATCCGGGAGGAAGAGACGGATACGCTGCTGGATATCCCCGTGGACGCCTTTATCCCCGCGTCTTATATTTCTTCAGAGCCCTTGAAGCTGGAGATATATAAACGGATCTCCCTGATCACCTCTGAAGAAGACGCGGAAAATCTTTCCGAGGAACTGGTGGACCGGTTCGGGGACGTGCCCCGGCAGGTGGAGAACCTGATGCAGGTGGCCTATCTCAGGGCAGTGGCGTCTTCTTTGTATATGACAGAGATCAAAGGCAACAAGATGGAGCTCAGGTTCCGCTTCGCGCCGGACGCGAAGGTGCGCCCGGAAGGCATTACGCAGCTCATCGCGGAAATGAAGGGCGAGATGCGTTTCCTGCCGGGAGATGCGCCCGGCCTTCTGTACAGCAGGAAAAATCTGAAGAGCGCGGAGAAGGAAGAAGTGCTGCCGCTTTTGAAAAAGCTGTTAATTCATATAAAAGAGTTGATAAATTGATCTGTCTATGGTAGAATTTACCATGTGTGCGGAGTTGAAAAGATGCTCCGCGGAGGAGGAATTATTCATGAAAAACCGTATCATCAAGAGTATCGCTTTCGTTGCAGCGCTGGTGCTGTCTGTTTCTGTTCTCGGCGCATGCCAGAACATGAATACCGGTTCCAGTGATGAAAAAGTCGCCGCTGTTTTTGAGGGCGAGAAGATCTCGCTGACGGAGGCAATGCTGTACGCATATATGGAAGAGTTTGAAGCTGAGTACGAAAGCGGAGACTTTATCGACGCGTATTACGGCGGTGCCGAGACCTACTGGACCACGGATATGGGCGGCATCACCATGGAAGAGTACGCGAAGAAATACGCGATCGCCCGGATGCTGCAGACCCGGGTGCTGAATAAATACGCAGCGTCCGAAAAGATCACTCTGACTCAGGAAGAGCAGGCGGCAGTGGACAAGCTTGTTGCCGCATTCCCGGAAAAATACGCGTCAGTCCTTGACATCACCGGCGCGTCAGAAGAACTTTATACCCGGTTCCTCAATGAGAACGCCATCGCGAACAAAGTCTACAAGCAGTTTATTGCTGATATCGATACCAACCTGGATCCGGAAGCCATGCTTCGTAAGCGCGTGAACGGCATCTCCCTTTACGCGTCCCTTTACAAGCCCAGAGCCAGTGAAGAAGAGGATCTGGAAAAGTACACCAATGAAGAGCGCGCCGCGAAACTGAACGAAGTCTATGACAAGGTGCTTCAGGACGTCAATGACGGCATGTCCTATGATGATATCGTAGAAAAGTACAAGGATGAAGAAGCGGTATCCGTATCCTCGCTCACGGATTTCTCCGTAAAGGCTGAAGACGCGGCAGAGGAAGGCGCAGAGATCAAGGAGTACAAGCAGCTGGCATGGACCATGAAGGAAGGCGAGCAGGAATCACTGAAGCTGAACTATAACGCGTATTTCCTGACCTGCGTCAGCGATGATGATCCGGAATACAGAAAGCAGGCGGAGGAAGCGGAGATCCAGTCCAGAAAGGATACCGCGTTCGCGGAGAAAGTCGATGCGCTGAACAAGAAGTATGACGGCTTCCATCTGTACGAGGATGTTTACGCGGACGTGAAGTACAAGACCCCGCTTTATGTACATGACCATGATCACGATCATGCGGAAGACTGATCCTGAAATTTGATCATTTTTATGGCGCGCGCGTATCTGTGCGCGCCTGTTTGCTTAAAAACAACTGTTATTATCCAGAGCAGAGGTAAGGAGAATCTATGTATCAGAGAGTACCTACAGACCAGAATTTTGTTGAAAGAGAAAAGCGCGTAGAGGAGTTCTGGCGGGATCACGACATCTTCAGAAAGAGCGAAAAGCTCCGCGAGGGCTGCCCGACCTATACCTTCTATGACGGTCCGCCCACGGCGAACGGCAAACCTCATATCGGTCATGTAGAGACCCGCGCGATCAAGGACATGATCCCCCGCTACCGTACCATGAAGGGGTACTTTGTCCCGCGGAAAGCCGGCTGGGATACCCACGGCCTTCCTGTAGAGATCGAAGTCGAAAAATCTCTCGGATTAAACGGCAAGGATCAGATCGAAGCCTATGGTATGGGCCCGTTTATCGAAAAATGCAAGGAATCGGTCTGGAAATATAAGGGCATGTGGGAGGATTTCTCCGGCACCGTCGGTTTCTGGGCGGATATGGATGATCCTTACGTCACCTATCATGATGATTATATCGAATCCGAATGGTGGGCGCTGAAGGAGATCTGGAATAAGGGCCTTTTATACAAGGGCTTCAAGATCGTTCCCTACTGCCCGCGCTGCGGCACCCCGCTTTCTACGGCTGAGGTCTCCCAGGGCTATAAGACGGTAAAGGAAAGGTCCGCCATTGCCCGCTTCAAGGTCAAGGGCCAGGAGAACACCTGGTTCCTGGTCTGGACCACTACGCCGTGGACCCTGCCCTCCAACGTCGCGCTTTGCGTGAACCCGGACGAGACTTATGTAAAAGTCCGTGTGGAAGAGGACGACTGCTTCTACATCCTGGCGGAAGCGCTGGTGGATCCCGTGATCCGCGGCAAATATCCGAAGTCGTCTCCGGAAGTCGTGGAACGCTGCACCGGTACGGAGCTGGAGCATATGGAATATGAGCCGCTGTTTGATTTTACCGGGAAATATGTGGACACGCTGGCGGAAAAGGGCTTCTATGTGACCTGTGATAATTACGTCACTATGACAGACGGTACCGGCATCGTCCATATCGCGCCCGCCTTCGGTGAGGACGACGCGAACGTCGGCCGCAAGTACGGCCTGCCGTTTGTCCAGTTCGTGGACGGCAAGGGCGAAATGACAAAGGAGACGCCTTACGCCGGTCTCTTTGTGAAGCAGGCGGATCCGGTGATCCTGGAGGATCTTAAGAACGCAGGGCTTCTGTATACCGCGCCGAAGTTTGAGCATGAGTATCCGCATTGCTGGCGCTGTGATACCCCGCTGATCTATTACGCAAGAGACAGCTGGTACATTCGCGAGACCGCGGTCAGAGACGATCTGATCCGGAACAATAACACAGTCAACTGGACCCCGGATTCCATCGGGAAGGGCCGTTTCGGCAACTGGCTGGAGAATATCCAGGACTGGGCGATCTCCAGAAACCGTTACTGGGGCACCCCGCTGAACATCTGGGAGTGCGGATGCGGACACCGGGAATGCATCGGTTCCCGTGAAGAACTTTTTGAAAAGAGCGGTGACGAACGCGCGAAGACCGTAGAACTGCACCGCCCCTATATTGACGAGATCCTTCTGAACTGTCCGGAGTGCGGAGGGAAGATGAAACGTGTGCCGGAGGTCATCGACTGCTGGTTCGATTCCGGCGCCATGCCTTTTGCGCAGCATCATTATCCCTTTGAAAATAAGGAGCTGTTCGAGCAGCAGTTCCCGGCCCAGTTCATCAGTGAAGCCGTAGACCAGACCAGAGGCTGGTTCCATTCGCTGATGGCGGAAGGTACGCTTCTGTTTAATAAATCGCCTTATGAGAACGTGATCGTCCTCGGCCTGGTCCAGGATGAGAACGGCCAGAAGCTGAGCAAATCCAAGGGCA
>CADCQD010000016.1 GCA_902803485.1 uncultured Eubacteriales bacterium
AGCCGGCAGAAGGCGGACGTTATTATTCCGAAAACATGGAATAAGGAGTCTTCCGGAAAGAACTTCCCGGCGGTGAACAGCGAAGGCGGTGAACAGCTGGCGGAGCTGGCGGACGGTGCGGGTGCGCAGGGAGAAGGGAAAGGGAAAGAATCCTGGCAGGTGGATAACATCACAATTCCGGACCTGGGAAAGTGCACTGTAGAGTGGCCTGCCGGCAAGAAGTACGGTGTCGTCCTGGATCCGGAAATGGGCAAAAAGGAAGTTAAAGCAGAGCTCGGAAGACTGTATCCGGCGAGGGTAAAAGCAAGTACTGACAGGGAGCCGTATACTTTCAGCTATGGCGGAAGGAACTACGGTCCTGACTCAGGCAGTACAGAAACGAGCAGATACGATGACGGCAGTGGATACGGGGAACTGAAGTGGTACTCAAGGTGGATGTGGGATAAAGGCGGATGCTTTGCATCGTTCTATCTGGCGCCCGCGCGCTGGCAGTCTGTATTCCTGGAGAGGGAGACATTATCTAAATATGAGTCCGCCCATCACCTGCTGGAAGCGACGCTGGATGGAAGACGCTGGAGGCAGGTGATCACCAACAGCGATGACAGAGTCCCCCGCGGATGGATGGGACCGCTGACGATGCTGAATGTGGCAGATGGAGGCGGCAACGGCTCTAATAATATTGATCCGAATAAACCGGTGCCCAGCAGCTGGAAGGACGACACGGAGATACGAATCGGTGTGAAAAGGACCGAGGCAGGTCTGACAGAGCCGGAAATGCGTTTCTGGAACATTCTTCTTCTGAACAGGGAAGTGCATGTGACACTGAAGCAGCCTGACCAGATGACCTACAACAGAGCCGGCGGGAAATCGGTCGGGGAGGCGCCCTGTACGGTCACGATGGACCCGATCAACAGCAGGCGTTTTATTGGTCAGAACATCAACTTCCAGCTGCATCCTTTAAATACCGACGTCGGAAGAGACGGTGAGTCCGCCACCGGCGTGATCAACGGTATCCTTGATTACTATGAGATCACGGTGGATGGAGATGAAGATGAAAAGAACAAGATCATCGTGCCGAACACAGAAGGAAATACCCTGGACATCACCGAAGATCTGATAAAACAGATCGACGCGAAGACAAAGACGGTCCACAGGAATAAATACGGATACTATACCGATATTACGGTAAAGCCGCATTTCATCCCGAAGTACGTTACGGTGGAGGTCCAGCCTGACGACAGAGGTTCCTTCCTTGATAAGGATCTTGCTGTCCAGCCGGGGGAAAGCGCGAAAGTCATCACAAAGAAATACAAGGTCGGTGATCAGATCGATCTTGCTGCTGCGCCGGCGAACTCTGCCGTCAATCTCTTCCATGACACGACACGCGTCAAGGCCTATTTCAGCTACGGCGAAAGGAACGTGGAATCGACCGGTACTTATTATCTCGAGAATACCCGCGGGACCGGGGAATCACAGCCGCTGATCCTGAAAAACGCTTATTACCAGGTGAAGCCATGCTTCTCCGCGGGCGACAATTTCATCGAGATCCAGATGACACCGGAGGCCAGACAGTATCTGAGAATGGATCCCGGCTCTCTGGTCACGGAAGACGAACTTGACAGGGAAGTGGAAAACGGAAGGCTCTCCCGCAACCTTGCCTCCCAGATGAAGAATCTGAGGATCCTGAAGATCAAGGATCCGGCTTCCAATGCGCCTATGACCAGACCGGTGACCGGAAAAGCCTATACCCTTACCGCGAGACCTTTAAATGAGAGTAAGGACAGCGCGGAAGGCATCTACCGCCCGGTCTGGACCATCCTGCAGACAAACCAGAAAGTACATGGATTTTCTCTTGATGTGCTTGCGCAGGAGCGGAAGGAGTTCAACCGGATCCGTCTGGACGTGGAGAAGGTGGATCCAAGGGATTATGTGGATTATTCTATTCAGGGACATCTGCTGTTCAGCAGCTACTCCCTCCGGAGCAACGGGCAGAAAATGACAAATCAGCCTGCTATGAACACTGACGTCATGGCAGGGTGCCGTCCGGCGCTGGTATATACTGATAATGGCGATATCGCCACCTATTATGGTTCCCGGCCGACGGGTACTACTGACGCAAAGGGCCAGTTTACTGTCAGCGGGATCCGGGCGATGCACGGGGACACGATCTCACTGCTGATCACCTGCAACGGCGTGGATCAGGTGGAGTATGTCACCCTGAACGGAAAGGAAGCGGGAACCGATGAAAGAACTGTATCTGTGCTGCAGAGGAATGACAGCACCAGAAAGAATGACTTCCAGGAGGTGAAGCTCCAGTGCTACCGGACCACAGTTGCGGACCGGCAGACAGAAAAGGATACGGATAATATTTATCTTCCTGCAGCCACACCCTACAAGCCTTATATCA
The DNA here is from genome assembly GCA_902803485.1 of uncultured Eubacteriales bacterium. Lineage (GTDB taxonomy): Bacteria > Bacillota > Clostridia > Lachnospirales > Lachnospiraceae > UBA1267. The sequence continues at coordinate 2,408 of CADCQD010000016.1, forward strand.
CCAATGTAACCTATGACTGGACAGACGCGTACGCAGATACGCGGGACAATCAGATCGGCATCATCAGTGACAAGGATCTGAATCTGTATTTTACAGTCAAAGATGCAAAAGAAGAAAAGGCAAAGCAGGTAAAATTCACCCTCTATACCTTCAAAGGGGTGAAAAAGAGCCTGAAAGACTATACAGCGACTTATGATGAAGCGTCCGGACTCTGGAGGGGCGAAGCTATCAATGGCTCCTCGCTGGCGCCCGGAGACCAGATCTATGCCTGGGTGGTCAGCAATAACTCCATCAGTATCAGCGGGGACGGCACGAATCAGGGCGGCGGAAAAGTGTACTGGGAATCCCCGCAGCTTCCCACTGGCTTAAGCTTCTATGAGAGAAGCGTGGAACCGCCGAAGCAGTACTTCGCCTTTTCCATGGATGCGAAGGAGATCGGTATCGAAATGCCGATGGCAGGGCACATGGCTCCGATAACGGACTCCGGTATGTTCAGACTGTCCAAGACATACAGCAATCCCGCGAGCAAGGCGACCTCCA
>CADCQD010000017.1 GCA_902803485.1 uncultured Eubacteriales bacterium
CTCGGCATACTTTGAGATACCGCCGTTTCCGGGGGTACAGTAGAGCTTGCCTACCTTGGGGCTCTCTGCCAGCTTCATGATGATGGCATGCTCACGGCCGCCTCCGCCCACGACTAAAAGCTTCATATTTTCCTCCAGATCAATGATGGAACAGTCTCATACCGGTGAAGATCATCACTGCGTCATATTTGTCGCAGCATTCGATGACCGCGTCGTCACGGATGGAGCCGCCCGGCTCTGCGATGTACTTCACGCCGGAACGGACCGCGCGCTCGATATTATCTTCAAAGGGGAAGAATGCGTCAGAACCCAGCGCCACGTTCTGGCGGGTCGCAAGGAACGCCTTCTGTTCTTCTCTGGTGAAGGGCTCGGGCTGGGAGGTGAAGTACTTCTGCCAGTTGCCGTCCGCGCAGACGTCCTCTTCGTTCTGGTTGATATAACCGTCAATGACGTTGTCGCGTTCGGGCCTGCCCAGCTTCTTCTTGAAGGGCAGATTCAGGACCTTGTCCGACTGGCGGAGGAACCAGGTATCAGCCTTTGATCCTGCCAGGCGTGTGCAGTGGATCCGGGACTGCTGGCCGGCGCCTACGCCGATGGCCTGACCGTCCACAGCGAAGCAGACCGAGTTGGACTGGGTATATTTCAGGGTAATAAGAGCCACGATCAGGTCACGGACCGCGCTCTCAGGAAGTTCCTTGTTATTTGTGACGATATTCTTCAGAAGGTCGGCGTCGATGCGGAAATTGTTCCGCCCCTGCTCAAAAGTAACGCCGAACACCTGCTTGGTTTCCTGTACTTCAGGAACATAGCCGGGGTCGATCTCCACCACGTTGTAGCTGCCGTTTCTCTTTTCGCAGAGGATCTTCAGCGCTTCCGGATCATAACCCGGGGCGATGATGCCGTCAGAGACCTCGCGGCGGATCATTTTCGCTGTCACGACGTCGCAGGGGTCGGAAAGGGCGACCCAGTCGCCGAAGCTGCACATACGGTCAGTGCCGCGGGCACGGGCGTACGCGCATGCGAGAGGAGACTCGTCCAGACCTTTTACGTCATCCACGAAGCAGGCTTTCTTCAGCTTCTCATCCAGGGGCAGGCCTACAGCCGCGGAGGTGGGGCTGACATGCTTGAAGGAGGTGACCGCCGGCATGCCGAGGACTGTCTTCAGTTCCTTCACAAGCTGCCAGGAATTCAGCGCGTCCAGGAAATTGATGTAGCCGGGACGGCCGTTCAGGACCTTTAAGGGAAGCTCGCTTCCGTCACGCATGTAGATCTTAGCGGGTTTCTGATTGGGGTTGCAGCCGTATTTCAGTTCGAATTCTTTCATTGCGGTTCTCCTTTATTTATTCTTATTGACCAGGCGGTTTTCTGTTTCGCCGGTGGCAAGATCAATGTAACGGACGTAAAGAGAGATCTTATTGTCCTCATCCAGCGCGTTCCAGAGCTTCTCGGTGAAGGCATCGATGCAGTCCGGGATCTCCACGCGTTCCGGTTCACCCTGGAAAGTGGGGATCGGATCACCGTTGCAGACGTAGGTGTGCAGGAAGTGGCCGAGGCCGGCTTTCGCGGGATAAGCAAAGGTATAGCGGGCGCAGTCCGTGCCTTCCGCGTCAATGCTCTTCAGAATGCTGAGTTCATAGGTGAAATCCTGATCCGCGAAGGTAAGCATGCCGGAGATCCTGGGGGTGTAATTCGGAGCGTCGGGCTCGAATTCACGGGATTCCAGAGCTTTACTGAAGGTCAGGCCTTCCTTAAGCCCGTCATGGATGGTGTCGGTCTGATTGCCGTTGGTGACGATCAGGTGGTTCTCAAAGGAACGGATCGCGGCGTAGATGATCAGGCTCGGATCCTGGACCTTGCCCAGGTCATAAGGCTCTGTAAAGACCTCGCCGTCCTTCTCTGTGAAGATCCGGTTCCGGCTGTTGGCGCTGCGGCCCATGATGAAATATGCCGCGCAGGCTTTCTTTCCGTCCGCGCTTTTTCCGATGACGATGCCGCGGCCCACGTACGAATTGCCGGTGATCAGTTCGCCGATGTCATTGATCTTGTAGATATCCATGCTGACTCTCCTTATTTTTTATAGATAATTATGATTGATAACTTTACAGTGCCGCCCGCAGGTTCAGGATCTCCTGAGATACGGATTCCACCGCCTTCGGAAGGAGCACCCATTCAGCTTCTTCCATCACGCGTTTCTGGAGGATCTCCGGTGTATCGCCGGGCAGTACGTTTACCGCCTTCTGGTCAATGATCTCTCCGCCGTCCGTGATCTCATTGACGAAATGGACCGTGGCGCCGGTGATCTTGACGCCGCGCTTCAGCGCCTCTTCATGCACCCGGAGGCCGTAAAAGCCGTCCCCTGAGAAGCTGGGGATCAGAGAAGGATGGATATTCAGGATGCGCCTGGGATAGCGCGCCGTGAAATCCGGACTCAGAACCGTCAGGAATCCGGCCAGGACGATCAGGTCGATCCGGTATTCCTGAAGAAGAGAAACCACCTTTTCTTCGATCTTTTCCAGCGTTCCGTATTTCTTTTTTGTCACTGCGTACGCGTCGATCCCTGCCAGCTTTGCCCGTTCCAGGGCATATGCTTTGCTGCTGGAGCTGATGACGAGAACGACCTCGCCGGACCGGATCGTCCCGGCCTTTTCCGCGTCCAGGATCGCCTGCAGATTGGTGCCGCCGCCGGATACCATGACCGCGACCCGCGCTTTTTCATTCATATAATTTCTCCTTTTCCGAATGATCAGTGTTTTTCCAGGGTACCGGTCAGTACCGGGAGCAGCATCCCGCCGATGCTGTTTCCCAGGATCACGGTCAGAATGAAACCGAATGCTTTCAGCGAAACGATGCCGGAAGCCGCGAAATAAAAAATGTCCGCGATGGAATGCTCGAATCCGGAAAGAATGAAGACCGGGATGCAGAACAGGATCCCCAGAGGTGTCTTGTTGTCCCGGTAGATCTTTACCGCGGTATACATCAGGATACCGCAGAAAATGCCGCGGACCAGCGTACTGAAGAAGGTCTGGGCCAGCTTCGCTGTGCAGATGGTCTCCGCGGTCTCCCCGTAAGACGCGATGGCGGAGCGGAGCGCCAGGCCGCAGAGGATGGTGCCGATGGTATTTCCCAGAAGCCCGAGCAGCAGGACGGAAAACGCTTCCTGATCATGCTTTTCCGGAATGAACCCGATCTTTCCGGTGTACAGGGAATAGCCTGCCATGCAGATCGAAAGGAGAGCGACGGAAAAAAGCACTGCGCCCGCGATCCTGTTTTCACAGGATAAAAATACCGCGCCTCCGATGGATACCATGATACCGGCCGCGATGCCGGAGGCTGTTTTCTTTAACATATGACGATCTTCTCCTGACCTTCCGTAATGGTGCCGAGCACGTAAGCGTTTTCTCCGTTTTCCTGAAGGATCTGAAGCGCGCGCTCCTGGTCCTCAGGATGAACGACTACGGTCATGCCGACGCCCATGTTGTAGGTATTGAACATGTCGCGTTCCGTAATGTTTCCGGCCTTCTGGATCAGATGGAAGATCTCAGGCACTTTCACTTTGGACCTGTCGATCTGTACGCAAAGTCCGTCCGGAATGCTTCGCGGGATATTTTCATAGAAGCCGCCGCCGGTGATATGGGAAATTCCGGAGACCGGAACCTCGGAAAGCAGCGCGAGGACCGGCTTCACATAGATCTTCGTAGGCGTCAGAAGCGTTTCTCCCAGGGACTTTCCGGAAAGCTCAGCCCGGGGCGCCGCAAGATCCGCGTTTTCAATGTCGAAAACCTTCCGGACCAGAGAAAAACCATTGGAATGGACACCGGAAGAGGGGAGCGCCAGCATCACGTCTCCCGGACGCATGGTCTGATGATCAATGATCCTGTCCTTATCCACCACACCCACGGCAAAGCCTGCCAGGTCATATTCGTCTTCAGGATAGAAGCCGGGCATTTCCGCCGTCTCGCCGCCCACCAGAGCGGCGCCGGCCTGTACACAGCCTTCCGCGACACCGGCCACCAGGGCAGCGATCTTTTCAGGATAGTTTTTGCCGCAGGCAATATAATCCAGGAAAAAGATGGGTTTCGCTCCGCAGCAGATGACGTCATTCACGCACATGGCCACACAGTCGATGCCGACGGTATCGTGCCGGTCCATGAGCATCGCGATCTTAAGCTTGGTACCCACGCCGTCCGTGCCGGACACCAGGACCGGATGGGCCATACCCGTGAGATCCGGCTCAAACACGCCGCCGAAGCCGCCGATACCGGAAACCACACCCTGGGTCATTGTCCGCGCGATGGAACTTTTCATCAGTTCCACTGCCTGGTAACCGGCTGTAATATCCACACCGGCCGCGCTGTAGGCATCAGATCTTGATATTTCATTCATATGGATCATTCCTTTCCGTTCCAGCAATAAGTACACAGTTCACATTCGGGAAGACCGATCGCTTCGATCACTCCCTGAAGAGACTGGAATTCCAGCGAGGCGAAATGCAGCTTGCTGCAGATGGCTTCCCGGAGCGCCTTGCCGCGTTCCGTGGTGCCGTCGCTGTATTCTTCCAGATGTTGAAATCCTTCTTCGCCTTCCAGGTCCATGATGGTCTTCCGGGAGATCAGCTCCAGGTCTGAAGTCGCGCGGGAGAAATTCAGGAATTTGCAGCCGTACATGATGGGCGGGCAGGCAGAACGCATATGGACTTCCTTCGCGCCGTTTTCGTACAGGAAATCAACGGTTTCCCGGAGCTGGGTGCCGCGTACGATGGAGTCGTCCACAAAGAGCAGGCTCTTATCCGTGATCAGTTCGTGCACGGGGATCTGTTTCATCTTCGCGATCCGGTCCCGGTCCGCCTGATCCGGCGGCATGAAGCTTCTGGACCAGGTGGGAGTGTATTTAATGAACGCCCTGGCAAAATGCTTTCTGCTGGCATTCGCGTAGCCGATGGCATGGGGCGTGCCGGAATCCGGAACGCCTCCCACGTAATCCAC
>CADCQD010000018.1 GCA_902803485.1 uncultured Eubacteriales bacterium
CTGATACATCCTGGGAAACATCTACTCTTTCCTACTATAACACTCGTTCTGAGTCTTTTATCGAGCATACTATTTCCGCGGATATGAGTGCCACGCGGGACCGTTTCACGGCGCTTCTTCCAGCCAGTGCCTTTGTCCTGGATCTGGGCTGCGGTTCCGGCCGCGATGTGAAGGCGTTCCTGGATGCCGGATACCGGGTGGATGCCGTCGATGGTTCGGAGGAGCTTTGTAAGTATGCGCGGGCGTATACCGGTATTGATGTTCGGTGCATGCGCTTTCAGGATCTGGATATGACAGATGCCTACGATGGGATCTGGGCGTGTGCTTCGCTGCTGCATCTTCCGGAGAATGAGCTGGAAGAAGTGCTGCGGAAGGTTGGCATCGCGCTGAAAATGGGCGGCGTCTTGTATACCGGCTTTAAGTATGGTGATTTCAGCGGTATGCGGGACGGCCGGTTCTTTACTGATTTTACAGAGGACAGTCTCCGGGAATTTCTTCAGAAATTCCCGGAATTCAGTATGCAGGAGCTTTGGATCACGTCGGACGTCCGGCCCGGAAGAGAGGAGGAAAAATGGATCAATATCCTTCTTCTCCGAAATTAGAAATCGACGCCTCATACTATAATACATTAGATGTGGACAGCTTCGCGCTGATGCTGAAGGATCCGTCCTACTGTTATAAGTTTTACTGGCTGGAGGCGATCGTCGGGCTGATCTCAGAAGGCGTGACCCGGACGACCTTTAACGAGATCATTGACGAAATGATCTGCAATGCCTGGTATTCCGTCCGCGAGTTTCACATTCATCTGAGCGGCCTGCAGGGTGACGGCCAGGTGCGGGATGGCCTGGAGCGGGCGATCCTGAAGCTTTCTGAGCTGAGTGATCTTCCCGCCAATGCTTCCCGGGTGGAGATCCGGAATGAGATCCGGCGTTTCCGGGAGGAGCTTTATCAGGCGAAAGAACAGCTGACGCACATGGTCCCGTATCGCGCGCTCGCCGGGTTCTTTGCGAGTGCGGGTGAAACGGTAGACTGGGAATCTGTAAGGCGTCTGACAGCATATGTCCGGAACTTTAATCAGGACAGAACGTCATTGCCCTATATATTTGGCGAGAGCAGCCGCCTGAAAAAGGAAGTGATCTTTCATCCGGACTGGATCCGCATGATTCAGGACAATACCGTATCCATCCTAGGCTGGATCCAGTATGAAAAGGTAAAATGGCTGCAGAACAATAATCCGGAAGTCCCCGGCCTGGTATATAAGCTGGCGCCAATGGATGATAAGATGCGTAAGCTTGCGAAGGTCCGGAAACTCTGGGAAGGCGTATTGGAATGCCGGGAGATCTGTGATATATTCACCGGGGAACCCATGCGGCCAAGGCAGTATGACATCGACCATTTTATTCCCTGGTCCTTTGTCATGAATGATGAGCTGTGGAATCTGATGCCCATGGATTCCTCCCTGAACTCCAGTAAGAGCAATCGACTGCCCCAATGGGACCCCTTCTTTGAACGTTTTGCGGACAATCAGTATACGCTGTATTCGCTGATCCAGGAACGGCCCGGCATTCATAAGCTTTATGAAGGATGCTGGCGGGACAATCTGCATTCCATCTGGGCCGGACAGGAACTGTACCGACCGGGAAATACGAAGGAAGCTTTCTGTACGATCCTGAGGAAAAATATGCAGCCTGTATATGACTCCGCGAGGAGGCAGGGCTATGAAGTATGGATAAGGTGAAAGAGAGGGAATTGTTATGCAGGTGATGATAAAAGCATATGACGGTGCAGGCATGCTGGAAAAACGCATGGAGGTAAGGCCGCGGCATCTGGAGAACATAGCGAAAGTGAAAGGAAAAGTGCTGTGCGCCGGTGGCCTGCTGGATAATGAAGGAAAAATGAAAGGCTCTGTACTGATCATGGAATTCGAGAGCTGGGATCTGCTGGATGAATACCTGAATACCGAGCCTTATATTGTCGAAAAGGTTTGGAAAAAGGTTGAAGTTGAGTCAATGAATGTTGTGATTCTGAATGGGGAGAAGAACAGATAACTGCGAGGTCTTGTATGATGAATAAAAACACTTTTGCGCTGACGCCGCCGATGGGTTGGAACAGCTATGACTATTATGACACTGCTGTAACAGAGGCGGACGTACGGCGGAACGCGGATGCGATGCATGAAAAACTGCAGCGATTTGGCTATGAATATGTTGTGGTCGATATTTCGTGGTATGTAAAGCATGCGGCGGCATTGCGGCCGGAAGGGATCCAGTATACACCTTTTGATGAACTGGCCATGGATGAGTACGGCCGGCTTCTGCCGGATCCGAACCGCTTTCCCTCATCCCGGGGCGGCGCGGGATTCAAGCCCCTCGCCGGCTATATTCACAGTCTGGGGCTGAAGTTCGGCATTCACATCATGCGCGGGATCCCCCGTGCCGCAGCGCAGAATCACATGAAAGTGAAGGGAGCCGCGCTGACCGCGGACCGTGTGGCGGACCCCGCCTCGATCTGCCCCTGGAATCCGGACATGTACGGTGTGCGGAACTGCCCGGAAGGACAGGCCTATTATGATTCCATCATTGAGCTTTATGCTTCCTGGGGCGTGGACTTTATTAAATGTGACGACATCTGTGATTCACGGCTTTATGGCGAGAACTTCTCCGGATGGCATGAAACAGAAATGCTCCGGAAAGCGATCGACCGCTGCGGCCGCCCGATCGTCCTCTCGCTTTCCCCCGGACCGGCACATATTGACCGCGCTTCGTTCTATCAGAAAAACGCGAACATGTGGCGGATCACCGATGATTTCTGGGACAACTGGAAGCTTTTGAAGCCCATGTTCCGGCGCTGTGAGATGTGGCAGGATCATGTAAAGGAAGGCTGCTTCCCGGACTGCGACATGCTGCCGGTGGGACGGATCGGCAAGGTATTCGGGGAAGAACGGATGACACGCTTCACCCGGGACGAGCAGCGGACGATGATGGCCCTCTGGTGCCTGTTCCGGTCCCCTCTGATGATCGGCGCGGAACTTTCGCTTCTCGATGAAGAAACGGAAAAGCTGCTCGCCAATGAAGCCCTGCTGAGCTGCCTGAAACAAAGCGCGCATGGAGAACAGCTCCTGCTCGACGAAACCGCAGCGGTATGGAAGAACGAAGACCGCGTCACAGGAGAGATCCGCATCGGCCTCTTCAATCTTTCAGATGAAGAACAGGAGATCAGCATCTCCAAAGAAGAGATATCAGAAACCCTTACAGGAGCTGAAACCCTGAAAGAGCTGTTTGGCGAAGAAGACAATTGTTTTGAAAATGGCCGCCTTCACGCATCCGTACCTGGGCATGGAGTACGGGTATATCGAATTTAAAGTGTCTGCTCTGCTTGCGCCTTGCCTCAGGAGATCGCTGCCCATGGAAGTGATTCCCCGGGAAAATCACGAGCATTGGATCTCCCGGGGACAAAACGCTTGTTTTGGAGCTGGAAAACCCCGGGGAATCATGAAATTCTCTGCCAGCCGGGGACACGGAGTGAGATATTGATATATGTTGCGATGAAATACCCCTGAATTGAGATGAATTACAAATCTCCCGGGGATGGAGTATAAACACAAGCATATTTAAAATAGATGGGAATCGTAGACCAACTGCCAGGTGCCGGTTCTTCTGATTTCTCTTTTACTGATGCATAGAATGTGTTATAATCAGACTAAATTTAAGCCCGATCATACTGCCTGTGTCGAAAG
>CADCQD010000019.1 GCA_902803485.1 uncultured Eubacteriales bacterium
CATCCATCATTATCGCGGATGACAGCAGTGTGCCGCTGACTGCGGAAAGTCCCGGCGTCCGGGTACTCCACCTGCCGTTTAACAGCGGCCTTGGCGCAGGCCTTCACGCAGCCCTTGCACAGGTTCAGACTCCATTTGTCATGCGCATGGATGATGATGAACTTCTCACATTAAAAACGATGGGCCACCGGGAGCTTTCGTATCTGTCGGACCATCCGGAACTGGATCTGATCGGATTCGGACATACTACCGCGATCCGTCTTCACAGTACGGAATTTAATTTCCGGGAATACTATAAGTCCCCCATGGACGACGCGCCGCTTCCCTTAAAGATCCCTCATATGACGCGGCTGGATGACAGGCACCTGATCCTGGGAAAAGTCGCGAATATTTATCTGGCAAGAACGGATAAACTCCGGGAAGTGGGATTTGATCCCGGCATCAAGGTGATCGATCACCATGATTTCTTCTGGCGCGCCGCAGGAAAGATCACTTCGGCGGTAGCGCTGGATACCGTTGTTTTCCATCGTCATAATCCATATGACCGGAGATACAATACATACCGGACAGATTACCGGAATGATCTGGAGTATATCAATAAAAAGAGACGCAGAATGCTTCGAGAGGTGAAAAATGAGATTTAAAGCAAGATATCTGATCCTGATCCTGATCCTGATCGCCGCGTTAGGCGCGGTCGTCTGGGCCGTATTCACATATCCGAGAGCGAAGAAGCTGTTCTTCCCGGCAGGAGCGGAGGGAAATAACGCATCTGATCAGGAGGCCGCGGATGCCTCCAATGCGGATATCAAAGCATCTCAGGAAGCTGCAGATGCATCTGAGAACGCAAAGGATGAAAATGATCCTTCCGGCTCCAACGCATCAGGGATCTCAGTTAAACCGGAGATTGCGGATGATGAGGCGGAGGATGCGGATGATCCGGATCACCAGGAAGGGGATCCGGCAGCGGAAAGCGATGAGGAACAATCTTCCTGGGAGGGAGGCATCGTTGAGCAGGATGGCGATCTGGTGATCATTGTACCGGACGGAGAGGATACTTTTGGAGAATAAGCACCGGTGTTCATTCTTCGGAGGAGCTGAGAGTGTATGGCTGACGAAAACAGAAGAGATGATGAACGAAATGCCTTTTTCGGGTCGCTTCATGTTTTGCGGCTGAAAATCAAGGACGGAACTTTTTCTGAAGTCCTGGATGACTGGAAGTGGATCTTCAGCTACAGCAAGCGGTATAAAGGCGCCATTGCGTTTTATACTATCCTGGGTCTTTTCAGCACGGTCATGGCCCTGGTTTCCAGTGTCGCAAGCAAATATGCGATCGATATGATCACCGGATACCAGACGGATAAGCTGGCGCTGCTGATCCTGATCATGGTAGGCTCCGCCGTATTCAGCCTGGCATTTTCCAGTATTATCAACAGAATATCCCTGAAGCTGAGTATTTACATAAACAATGACATCCAGGCGGATATCTTTGACCAGATCATTGACGCTGACTGGAAGTCCATCAATGAATACAGCAGCGGCGATCTTCTGAACCGGTTCAATAATGATGTCAATACAGTGGCCAGCAATGCCATCAGCTGGCTTCCGACCATCATCATTGCGCTGTTCAACTTCATTGCCACCTTTGTGGTGATCTGGCATTACAACAAGGTCATGTCTCTCATATCCTTCGCCAGCGCGCCGGTCATACTGCTGATGAGCCGGTTTCTGATCCGGAAGCAGCGCGATTACGCGAGAAAGGTCCGTGAGATCAGCAGCCAGATGACAGGCTTTGAGGTGGAGACTTTTTACAATTTTGATACCATAAAATCTTTTGGGATCGCCCGCCGGTACGGAAGAAAACTCCGGGAGTGGCAGCAGAAGATGAAGAATACAAATCTGGTCTACAATATGTTTACCATCAAGACCAACGTTTTTCTGTCGGTTCTGGCGATGCTCATTCAGTACGCGGCTTTCGGATACTGCCTGGCGCTTCTGTGGAGCCACCAGATCACCTATGGTACCATGACACTGTTCCTGGAACAGCGCGTCCGGCTTTCCAACGCGTTCAATAACGTGGTGCGTATTATTCCTTCCTTTTTAACCAGTTCCGTATCCGCGCACCGGATCCGGGAGCTGGTGGAGCTGCCGCGGGAGCGCCATATTCCTCAGTCCAAAGAACTGGAAGCTATGGCAGAGAACGGATTCTCCATCCGTATGCGGGATGTGAATTTCGCTTATGTGGAAGACAAACAGGTCATCACAGACTCCTGGTTCCATGCGGAACCCGGAGAGATCGTAGCCCTGATCGGGCCTTCCGGAGAGGGAAAAACCACCATGATCCGGCTGATGCTGGGCCTGGTGCATCCGGATTCCGGCAGCGCATATCTCCGCGCGTCAGATGGAAAACAGGTGGAAATGAACGCGGATACCCGGTCCCTGTTCTCTTATGTGCCGCAGGGAAATACCATTCTTTCCGGCACTGTTGCGGAGAACATGCGAATGGTAAAAGAGGACGCTACGGATGAAGAGATCATTGACGCGCTGAAAAGCGCCTGCGCCTGGGAGTTCATATCACAGCGGCCGGATACCATCAACGCGAAAGTGGGAGAACGCGGCCGGGGCCTTTCTGAAGGACAGGCCCAGCGTGTGGCGATCGCCCGCGCGCTTCTCAGGGACGCACCGATCCTCCTTTTGGATGAGGCGACGTCAGCACTGGATGTGACCACAGAGCGCCTTGTGCTGAGAAACATCATCTCAAAGCACCCGAACCGGACCATCATCGTCACCACCCACCGCCCTACGGTGCTTAGCATGTGCGAACGGGTATACCGGGTCATGGAGACGCGGATCACAGAGCTGAATGAAGAAGAGTCCAGCCGCATGGCCATGGATTTCTAAGAAACGCTCGGACGATGATTTTGCGGCGGTATCTCAGAAACTGCAGGAAATCCGCCAATTTTTGCAAGTTTTTCAAGGAAAACCGGTTGACACTGTTCAACAGGCGTTATATAATATAAAAGCTGTTCTGCGCCTCGGGATCAACCATTAGCCCCGGTGAATCCCTGCAAGGCTTCGGAAACTGAGCAGCAAAAGACAGATTCAGATCGATTATTAGTGGAGGAACAGACCATGAATACTTATATGGCAAGTCCGAAGACCATTGAAAGAAAATGGTA
>CADCQD010000020.1 GCA_902803485.1 uncultured Eubacteriales bacterium
AAAATAAGGCAGTTATCATATCGGCCCTGATTCCCCCTCCTTGGGCCGTATGGTAACTGTCTTTTTCTTTCGGCTGTATGCGTCAGGATCTCCCGACGGTTTCCTTAAGTTCTCTGATGGCGTCGGCAATGAGCGCTGCCATGCCGTTTTTTTCGACGCCGGCGATATAGGTGTAGCAGTTGTTGAAGGGGATCAGGATCCGCCGGGCATCTGACGAGCCAACGGCAGCCGCCATCTTTGGCGTGATCTCGCCGTTCATGGCGTCGGCAATGACAATGCCCACCGGCCCGATGATGATATCGGCCCGTCTGGCGCCTACCACCACTGAATTTTCCCCGGTCGCCACCGTATCCGCTCCTGCCTTCAGCATCGCCGCGGCGGCGGATGAATTCGTGCCTACCGCCAGGATATCCGCATCCGGCAGCGCTGCCTTGATCTGTGTGATCAGCTGTCTTCCTACTCCGCCTCCCTGAGCGTCAATAACCAGAATGTGCATTTTTTCCTCCCTGTTTCTGCTGCTGATAAGATTCGCTTACAGTTCTCTCAGAACACCGTTCTCAAAATAATAGATGTTCTCCCGTTTATATCCGTACACTGACCCGCTGACGCTGATGTGCGGCTCGAAGGTAAAATACTTCACGTCTCCGAGTTTTGTCTTATTTCCCTTTTCAATATAGATCCTGTCTTCTTTTTTCCGTTCTATGGAATGCCCGAGATTTCCCATAAAATCCAGGTTGATATATCCTTCTTCGAGGATATACTCATTCATCCGGTAATAAAGTTCTTCGAATGTCATCTCAGGCCTTACGATCCCGGTCATCTTTCTATGAAGCCGGATCTCCGTTTCGATACCGTCACGCCATTCGGGATTCCGGATCTCCGTTTCGATGCCGGCCCGCCATTCGGGATTCCGGATCTCATCCTCCGACGGAACCACTGGTCCGTTTTCAACGATGATGGTCCTCGCATAATCGCCCCAGATATCGCCGGCCTGCGGACTGAGATCTATCGTAATAATATCCTCCGGGGCTATGATCCGGTCCGAGGTGACGTACGTTCTTCCGGAAACGGAAAGCGCTGTCTCATCGCCGGCAAAGACGAATGCGCCGATATCCCAATACCAGAAGGAATCGGCTCCCAGTTCGATCATCTTTTTTTCACACAGGCGGCGGACCTCCTTCAGCGTCATTCCCGGTCTGATCTCGCCTTTTATATAGCGGATCGTATCCTTCGCTATCTTCTGAACGTTTCTGTATTCCATCTTCTGAACTTTCCCGTATTCCATCGGATCCGTCTTCCGGACATCACCTCAGCTCATGTCTGGCGGTTAGTCCCTATCGTTTCATTCCTGAATGTTCCTGTCGCCGGCTCACGCCTGCCGGCTTAAGGACAGCGGGAGCTCCATGCCGTACTGCTCCAGCATCTCCCGGTTTCTCATGATCTCTTCTGTGGGGCCGTCAAAAACGATCCGGCCTTCCCACATGAGGATGGTCCTGCCGCAGGTGTCCCAGATATAATCCAGATCGTGGCTGGTGATGATCTTCAGCGCTTCCAGTTCGTTGGTCACCCGGATCAGGTTCCGGCGGTTGCCGGGATCCAGCGCCACCGTGGGCTCGTCCAGGAGGATCATCTCCGGCGTCATGGAAAGAATAGTGGCCAGGGAGGCCAGCTTCTTTTCCCCGCCGGAAAGCCGGTAGATGGACGCCTCCCGAAGATGGGTGATATGCACCTTCTCCAGGGCTTCCCGGACCCGCTCCTCGATCTCTTCCTCTGAAAACCCGTAATTTCTCGGCGCAAAGGCCACGTCCTCGCCCACCGTCGTCATGAACAGCTGGCTGTCGGAATCCTGAAAGACGTATCCGGTTTTCCCCCGGATCTCCGACAGATGCTCCTTCGTCAGGGGCAGCCCGTCGATACTGACGTCTCCCGAAAAGGTCAGTTCCAGGCCCACCAGGATCTTCAGAAGCGTCGATTTTCCGGCCCCGTTGGCGCCGATAATGCCGATGGATTCTCCTTCAGCTGCCTGAAAGCTGATATCCGACAGCACTTCCCGTTTCCCGTCGTAGGAAAAGTTCAGGTGCTGAACATCTATTTTCATCTGGCTCATGGCCGGCCTCCTCACTGCTTCTTCTCTACACAAATAAACTTCCCAGCAGCCGGATCACGGGGAACAGGCGGAACAGGATGATGATCCCGCACCAGATCACCGGCCAGAGGAAGTCCGAAGTTTTTGTCTTTTCCTTCTTTCCCGGCCCGAAGTCTCCGGAAAAACCGCGGAGCTGCATGCTTTCGTAGATCACGCCGGCCCGGTCCATGGAGCGGATCAGCATCTGCCCAAGAAGGGAACCCCATACCTTGTAATGCACCCCCTTCTGACGGGGCGCCCGTAAGGAATAGGCTTCCGTGATGCGGTGGGCCTCCGATAAAAGCACCGAAATATACCGGTAGATCAGAAGCACCACGGTCACAAAGATCTTCGGCACATGGATCAGCCTCAGGGCGTAACAGATTTTTTCTATGGATGTGGT
>CADCQD010000021.1 GCA_902803485.1 uncultured Eubacteriales bacterium
GCTTTTAATACGATCTCCGGCCCGATGCCGGCAGGATCGCCCATCGGAATGCAAATCAGCGGTCTGTTCATCTGCAAGTTTCCTCTCTCTATTGATTGATGTATGAATGCTTCATGTGTCAAAAGCCTGCCCATAACGTTTGCAGGCCGGGGCTCGGCGCTTCTTGATTTTTACGCAGCTGTTATTTAAGATAGATACAGGATACAACCATCCGGCATTATTATCTTTTCAGGGAGATCCTGCCATGTTTGATCATGCACCTCAGCTGTTCGGCCCGTTTCACCTTCTGTTTCTGGCCGGTATCCTGCTGTTTAACGCAGGCGCGTATTCCGGTCTCAGGAAACTGGACGGCCGGCGGCTTATCCGCGTTCTTCATGCCCTGGGCGGCCTGATGATCCTGGCGGAGATCTGGAAGCAGTGGTATTGCTACCATCACGTATTCGGAGAGACGGTCTCTCTCTGGTTTTTCCCCTGGCAGCTGTGCTCCATGGCCATGTACTGCTCGTTTCTTCTGCCTTTTCTCAAGGAAAAGCACCAGAATACGGTCCTCGTATTTCTCGCGTCCTTTTCTTTTTTCGCCGCCGTCATGGCGCTTCTCGTTCCCAGCGACATGCTCCGTCCGCAGATCCCGCTGGCATGCCACGGCTTCATATATCACTGCCTGATGATTACGGAATCACTGGGCGCGGTCATCATTTTGCGAAGACGCGGACAGAGCCGGTTCGCGCCGGCTGCCCTGCTGTTTTTCCTGATGGCCGCAGCCGCGGAAGGGATCAACATCGCCGGCCATCTGATCCTTAAGGACATCCACATCGAGCCGAATATGTTTTATATCACGCCCTATTACGCGTCCACCCAGGTGGTCTTCAGCCAGATCGCCAATACCCTCGGGATCCTGCCGGAGATCCTGATCTATCTTCTGCTGATCCTGCTGGCGTCCTACGTCTTCTTTCTTGTACTGGTCCAGCGCGGAAAAAAGCGGCCGGATCAGGCTTAAGCCTTATCCGCGATCTCCCGCGCGACCTCCAAAACGTCCCGGTGCCGGACCGCCCTGGGTTCAAAATGAACAAAATGATATACGACCTGCATCACAGCACCTGCACCGAAGGTGCTGAGCAGGGTGCCGATCCCTACAGGACCGCCCAGAAGCCAGCCGAGAAGCAGGACAGCCGCCCAGAGAATGATCTCCACCACACCGATGGGGATCTTCGGCAGCCGTTTTCCTAGACCCACCAGAAGAGAGTCCCTCGGTCCGCAGCACTGGGCCGCTTTCATATAGATCAGCATCCCGAAAGCCATAAAAACAAATCCAAGCAGCATAATCCCGATGCCCAGAGGCACATTCCGGTTCTCCGGCAGAGGATTCAGACTGTTGAACATCTGAACCAGATTTCCCGTAAGAAGCGCGTCAATGATGGTGCCGAAGCCGATCCGCTCCCGGAGCAGAAGATCGATCCCCAGGATCACCACCGACATGATGGTCATGGCAAGCCCGTAGTTCAGCACAGTATGGCGCGCGATGCCCATACCCAGACAGTCCCAGGGCGCCAGCCCGATATTCGCGTAAATCGTGAGGTGTACGCCAAAGGCAAACACGCAGAGTCCTGCGGCGATCGTGAACCATTCCTTAACGATCCTGACCCTTTTCTCCTTGTTTTTCATTCTCATGCCCGGTCATTCCGTTTCTCAGATCCGCGCTGTGCCGCTTTCGCGGGCAGCCTTCGCGACAGCCGCAGCGACCGCGGGCCCCACCCGTTTGTCGAATGCCTTCGGCAGAATGTAGTCTTCGTTCAATTCTTCCGCCGGGACCAGGTCCGCAAGCGCGAAGGATGCCGCGCGCTTCATTTCCTGATTAATATCCTTTGCGCGCACATCCAGCGCTCCCCGGAACAGGCCCGGGAAACACAGTACATTATTGATCTGATTGGGATGATCGCTCCGGCCGGTGCCCACGACCCGCGCGCCGGCTTCCCTGGCCTCCTCCGGTTCGATCTCAGGCACCGGATTCGCCATGGGGAAAACGATGGCGTCCTTCGCCATGGATCCCACCATTTCCTTCGTAACGATATGCGGCGCGCTGACGCCGATGAACACATCCGCGTTGCGCATGGCATCCGCCAGCTTTCCTGAAAAGCCTTCCGGATTAGTCAGTTCCGCCATTTCCGCCTGAGCGGGATTCATTTCGACGCCTTTACAGAGCACGCCGTTTTTATCCACCATCAAAAGATGCGAAACGCCAAGATCCAGAAGATGCCTTCCGATAGCGATGCCTGCGCTTCCGGCGCCGTTGATCACCACCCTGACCTCACTGATATCCTTCTTTACCACGCGGAGCGCGTTCAGAAGCGCGGCGCCTACGACCACCGCCGTCCCATGCTGTTCATCATGAAATACAGGAATATCACAGATCTCCTTCAGCCTCCGCTCGACCTCAAAGCACCGCGGCGCTGCGATATCCTCCAGGTTGATGCCGCCGAAAGAACCGGAGATCAAATAAATGGTCCGGACCAGTTCATCCACATCTTTACTGCGGATGCAGATGGGGAACGCATCCACATCGCCGAACGCTTTAAACAGCGCGCATTTTCCTTCCATGACCGGCATGCCTGCTTCC
>CADCQD010000022.1 GCA_902803485.1 uncultured Eubacteriales bacterium
CAGCGGCGAGTCTGTCCAGCAGGGACTCCTGAAGCTTCTGGAAGGCGCGGAGATCGAGGTGCCGGTGGGCGCGAACAGCAAAAACGCCATGGTGCCGCTGGAGACCGTGAACACCAAGAACATCCTGTTTATCTGCGGCGGCGCTTTCCCGGATCTGGAACAGATCATCAAGGAACGCCTGAATGAGAAATCCAGCATCGGATTCAACGCGGATCTGAAGGATAAATATGATAACGAAAAGGATCTTCTGAAATACGTGGAGACCGAAGACCTCAGAAAATTCGGCATGATCCCGGAATTTATCGGACGTCTTCCCGTGGTGTTCACACTGACGCCCATGGACAAAAAGATGCTGGTCCGTGTGCTGAAGGAGCCAAGGAACGCCATTATCCGCCAGTATCAGCGGCTTCTCGCGATGGACGAGGTGGAACTGGTCTTCGAAGAGGACGCGTATGAACTGATCGCGGAAAAAGCGCTGAAGAAGGATACCGGGGCCCGGGCGCTCCGCTCCATCATAGAAGATTTCATGCTGGATATCATGTATGAGATCCCCAAGGACCCGAATATCGGCAGAGTTGTAATAACAAAAGAGTATATAGAAGGAACTGGAGGACCACGCATCGAGATGCGCGGATGAACGGAAGGAGGAAACATGCATTATTTATTCATTGAACCCAATCAGAAGAAGAGCAGGATCGAAAAGGAAGTGTACGGTAATTTCTCAGAGCATCTCGGACGCTGCATTTACGGCGGCGTATATGTGGGCGAGAATTCTGAGATCCCGAACGAGAACGGCATGCGCAAAGACGTGGTAGAGGCGCTCCGGGAAATGAAGCTTCCGGTACTCCGGTGGCCGGGCGGCTGCTTCGCGGATGAATATCATTGGAAAGACGGCATCGGCGAAAAGAGCGGCCGGAAGAAAATGATCAATACCCACTGGGGCGGCGTGACCGAGGACAACAGCTTCGGCACTCATGAATTCTTTGAGCTTTGCCGGCAGATCGGCTGCGAACCTTACGTGAACGGCAATGTGGGTTCTGGTTCCGTTCAGGAAATGTCCGAGTGGATCGAATACATGACCTTCAACGGCCTTTCTCCCATGGCTGAGCTCAGGGAAAAGAACGGCCGCAAGGATCCGTGGGATCTCCGGTATTTCTGCGTGGGCAATGAGAACTGGGGCTGCGGCGGCAATATGCGCCCGGAATTCTACGCGGACCAGTACAGAAGGTATGAGACCTACTGCCGGAATTACGGAGACAATAAACTGTTCAAGATCGCCTGCGGACCCAACGCGGCGGATTATGAATGGACCGAAGTGCTGATGAAGCGCGCGAAGGATTATATGGACGGCCTCTCCCTGCATTATTATACGGTGCTTGGCGACTGGGCGCATAAGGGATCCGCTACGGAGTTCACGGAAGATGACTGGTACGGAACACTGTACAAGACCCTGGCGATGGAGACCATCATTTCCACCCATGACGGCATCATGAACCGTTATGACCCGGAGCATAAGGTGGCCCTGGTCGTTGATGAATGGGGCACCTGGTTCGATGTGGAGCCCGGCACGAATCCCGGCTTCCTGTATCAGCAGAATACTATGCGCGACGCGCTTGTAGCCGGCATCAACCTGAACATCTTCAACCAGCACAGCGACCGCGTGAAGATGGCGAATATCGCGCAGCTTGCGAACGTCCTGCAGTCTGTAGTGCTGACTGAGGGCAGCAAGATGGTCAAGACTCCCACATATTACGTCTTTAAGATGTTCGCCCGTCATCAGGGCGCGGATCTTCTGGCTTCCGTGATGGATCACTGTATGGTCGGCCCTGACGGATGCAAGGTCCCGGACGTTACACATTCTGCTTCCATGTCAGAAGACGGCAAGGTCTTCGTGACACTGAATAATCTGTCTCTTTCCGAAGACAGCGAGATCCGGATCGCGCTCGGCGGCCGGGACATCGCGGAGGCAGAGGGCACTATCCTTACCGCGGATTACAATGCGTACAACACCTTCGATGAGCCGGACCGCGTCAAGGAAGCCTGCTTTAAGGATTTCAAGGTGGAAAACGGCGCAATGACGCTGAAGCTGCCGAAGGCATCCGTACTTGCTGTAACACTGACGCTGGCATAATGCCGGTCGTACTGAAAAAGGAGAACTTAGTCATGAAAAAAATTACCGCGATCCTTCTGTGCATCGCCCTGATCCTTCTTGCGGGCTGCGGAGGCGGAAAAGAATCCACAGAAGAAGAAACCAAACCGGCGGAATCACAGGATACCGCATCTACTGAAGCGCCTGAATCCGAATCAGCTCCGGAAACCACAGAAGCTGTGGATCCCGATCCGGACGGCCCCACCAACGGCACATTCTTCCATTACAGCTTCGGCCTGAATGACGAGGGCTATATGGATGGGATTACCGCGCTGGATTATGTGGACCTTTCCAATCTGAAAGATCTTCTGGTATTTGAAAAGGCGGACATCGAACCGGATGAAGATACCATTAAGACCCAGATCGGAACCTTTACCGCACTGTATAAAGAGCAGGTCACGGACCGGGCAGTCGAGGACGGCGATGAAGTCAACATCGATTATACCGGAAGGATCGACGGCGTAGCCTTTGACGGCGGCAGCACCAATGGCAACGGCACGCTCGTAACCATCGGCGTCACCAGTTATATCGATGATTTCCTGGAGCAGCTCATCGGCCATAAGCCGGGCGAGACCTTTGACGTGGAAGTCACCTTCCCGGACGAATATCCGAATAACCCGGATCTGGCCGGAAAGGACGCTGTATTCGAGTGCACCATCAATTTCATCAATGTAGCGCCGGAGCTTACGGATGAACTGATCCAGGCGCATCAGGAGGATGTGGACAGCTATTTCCCCGGAGAAGAAATCAAGACCGCGGATGATCTGGAGAAGTACTTCTATAACTGGGATTACGAGTATAATCTGCAGGATGCCATAGAGACGGTATTCCGTGAAAAGGTGGACGTTTCCGAGGTCCCGGAGAAGGTCATGGAGATCGAAAAGAGCATGCAGAAGATCATGTTCTACAGCTATTACGGGATGACCGTGGAAGACATGGAAAAAGCATACGGCTACGCGGAAGATGATCTTCTGCAAAGCCTGGATATCGAAACTTCGGCACGGACAGAAATGATCTATCAGGCCATTGCGGAGCAGCAGGACATCCATGTTACCGAAGATGATTTCAAAGAAGCGACCGGGCAGGACAACAACGCGGAGTTTATCGAATCCTACGGAAAGGGCTACATTGCCCAGTACGTAATGAAGAGCCGTGTTGCCGACTACCTGAAGGAGATCGCGGTAGTCAACGAATAATTAAGGAGACCTTTATTGGACAATAATCAGAATCAGAACAATAACAATCAGAATGGACCGGGCAGCAAGCTTCCGCTCTTTCTGGGAATAGGTATCGTCGTTATTGTGATGATGCTCCTCAGTTCCAGGCTGATGGGGTCTCTTGCGGGAGGTTTTTCCGAAGAG
Organism: uncultured Eubacteriales bacterium; assembly: GCA_902803485.1. GTDB lineage: Bacteria > Bacillota > Clostridia > Lachnospirales > Lachnospiraceae > UBA1267. The sequence goes on from CADCQD010000022.1 coordinate 3,511, forward strand.
ATCACCTATGACGAGTTTTTCAACTATGTCCAGCAGGGTAAAGTGGAGGAGGCTACACTTTCTGACGGCTCACGCTGGACCATTAAGCTGAAGGAAGATGGAAAGACCTGCTATACGGTCTATATGCCGGATGACAAGATCCTGGATCTTTTGAAAGAGAAGGGCGTAACCTTTAAGGGCGAGATCAGCTCCAGTTTCTGGGAGTATTTCCTGATCTATATCGTGCCCACCCTCCTCATGGTCGGATTTTTCATCTTTATTTTCCGGAGAATGGGCAGCGCCGGCGGCGGCATCATGGGCGTCGGGAAAAGCACGGCCAGAAAATACGTACAGAAAAATACCGGGATCACGTTCGCGGACGTGGCAGGCGAGGATGAAGCGAAGGAATCTCTTACGGAGATCGTGGATTTCCTGCATTATCCGCAGCGGTATTCGAAGATCGGCGCGAAGCTGCCGAAGGGCGCGCTTCTGGTGGGCCCTCCCGGTACCGGCAAGACCCGGCTTGCGAAAGCAGTTGCGGGTGAAGCGAATGTGCCATTCTTCTCCCTGTCCGGTTCGGACTTTGTGGAGATGTTCGTAGGCGTAGGCGCGTCCCGTGTCCGTGATCTGTTCAAACAGGCGCAGAATGAAGCTCCCTGCATTATTTTCATCGATGAGATCGACGCCATCGGCAAGAGCCGTGACAGCGTCTATGCCGGCGGAAATGATGGGCGTGAACAGACACTGAACCAGCTGCTCGCGGAGATGGACGGTTTTGATACCAGCAAGGGCATCA
>CADCQD010000023.1 GCA_902803485.1 uncultured Eubacteriales bacterium
TTCCGTCATTTATCCATTGTTTTCGCTGACTGCGTGTGGTAAAATCGACGTATCTATGACATCTGAAGGGGGAGTGTATCCTGATTATGAAGAAATTTACCATTGAAATGGAAAACGGAAAGAAGATGAGCGGGGAGCTGTACGAGGACATCGCGCCGATCTCTGCTGAAAATTTTGAAAAACTGGCCAATTCCGGCTTTTATAACGGGCTGATCTTTCACAGGGTCATTCCCGGTTTTATGATCCAGGGCGGATGCCCGAAGGGCAATGGTACCGGCGGCCCCGGATATACGATCAAAGGCGAGTTCGCGATGAACGGCGTTAAAAATGATCTGAAGCATGTGCGCGGCGTGCTGTCCATGGCGCGGGCGATGGATCCGGATTCCGCTGGCTCCCAGTTCTTTATCATGGTGGACGACGCGCCGTATCTGGACGGGCAGTACGCGGCCTTCGGTAAGGTCACGGAAGGGATGGAGACTGCGGATGAGATCGTCAATGTAAAACGCGACCGTTTTGACAAGCCCTTTGAACCCCAGATCATCAGATCTGTGACGGTGGAATAATACGGAGGCCTCGCGTGAGTTCAACCATCAGTCAATTGTTATCCGCGGTTTTCGGTGATATTTCCGGATCGCTTTTCTGGACCATCCTGCTGTTTGCCCTTGGCCTGCTTCTTTTGATCAAGGGCGGAGACTGGTTCGTGGACGGCGCCGTCGGGATCGCGAGAAAATTCCATGTGCCGGAGATCATCATCGGCGCCACCATCGTATCCATCGGCACCACGCTTCCGGAGGTCATGGTTTCCGCGGGCTCCGCGGTATCCGGACACAGCGAGATCGCTTATGGCAACGCCATCGGGTCTGTCATCTGCAATACCGCGCTGATATCGGCGATCACCATCGCGATCCGTCCTACGGACGCGGACGGTAAGTCGCTCAGGGTCCCGGTGCTGTTTTTCTTTGCGTCGGCTGTATTTTACGCGTTTAACGCGTATGCCTTCGGCGCGTTTTCACGCTGGTCCGGTCTGATCCTCCTGGCGATCTTCGTGCTGTATATGGTACTGAATATCCGTACCGGCCTTCAGGAGTCCCGCGCAGCGCTTGCTGAGGCGGATCTTACGGACGATGAAGACGAGATGATGCCCATCTGGAAGAGTATCGTGCTGCTGGCTTTCGGCGCTTTTTTCATTGCCCTGGGCGCGGACCTTCTGGTGGACCACGGAACGGAGCTTGCGGTGGCAATGCATGTGCCCGAGTCAGTGATCGCACTGACTTTTGTGGCGCTTGGCACGTCGCTTCCGGAGCTGGTCACGGCGATCTCCGCGTTGGTGAAGGGCCACAGCGCGCTGTCCCTCGGAAATATCGTTGGCGCGAATGTATTTAATCTTGTTCTGGTGTGCGGTACCGCGGTGACTCTTTCACCCTTCAGGATCCCGGTGGAAAAGACGCTGTTCGGGAAAAACGCGTCTCTTGTAGTTGATTTTCCGGTCATGTTCACGGTCATGGCCATCCTGACCATCCCTGCCATCCTGAAAGGAAAGCTGAAGAGGTACCAGGGGATCACGCTTCTTCTGATCTACGCGGCTTTCTGCATTTTCCAGTTTGCGGTATAAGGTACGCGCCGGCCGGGCGGTTCCAAAGGAGTGATGATGAAAAAAGCAATTGCGGCAGGACATACATGTCTTGACATTACGCCGGTCATTCCCGACCTCGGACTGACGGCTAAGGAACTGTTCGCACCGGGCAAGCTCACCGGGATCGGCGGGGTGCAGATCCATACCGGCGGTTCCTGCATGAATACCGGGCTTGCGATGAAAAAACTGGGCGCGGACGTAACGCTGATGGGCAAGGTGGGCTGCGATGAATTCGGCGATCTTGTCCGGGAGATCATCCGGCGGCACGGAGGTCCCGGCGCGGCGGATCATATGATCCGGTCAGAAGACAGCGCTACCTCCTTTACTTTTATTACGGCGATCCCCGGGATCGACCGTTCCTTCCTGTATTTTCCCGGCGCCAATGACACCTTCGGTCCTGAGGATCTTTCAGACGAGGTGCTTTCCGGCGCCGCGCATTTCCATTTCGGCTATCCGTCCATCATGAAGCGGATGTACGCGGATGACGGTGAAGCGCTGGCTGAAATGTTCCGGCATGTGAAGTCTCTGGGATTATCCACGTCACTGGATACCGCAGCCATCGATCCCGCGTCGGACGCGGGAAAGGCGGACTGGATGAAGATCATCACCCGGGTCCTGCCTTATGTGGACTTTTTTATGCCAAGCATGGAAGAACTCTGCTATATGATGGATCCCGCGCATTACGCGGCCTGGGAGACGCGGGCGGCAGGGAAGGAACTGGCGGCAGTGTTTGATCTTGATACGGACGTAAAGCCGCTGGCGGACCGTTTGTTTTCTTCAGGCGCCAAAGCGGTGCTCATCAAATGCGGCGCGCCGGGCCTGTATTTCAGGACCGCGGGGGAAACGGTGTTATCAGGGATCGGAAGCAAGCTGGAACTGGATACAAAGGCATGGGCGGACCGGGATCATTTTACGAAGAGCTTTGTACCGTCGAAGGTCCTTTCCGCTACCGGCGCAGGCGATACCTGCATTGCCGCGTTCCTTACGGCGCTTCTTCAGGGGTATGGCCCTGAAGACTGTACGGAGCTTGCGGCGGCCACCGGCGCTTCCTGTGTGGAAGCCTATGATTCACTGAGCGGGCTCCGGTCTTTCACGGAACTGAAGGAAAAGATCCGGGCCGGATGGAAACGGACTTGAATATTTCCGTCACGGGATCCGCGAAAAGCGCATTTTTTTCATATTGTATAAAATCCGCGGACCGATTATGATGGTATCAGCAGTAAAATGTGAAGGTGCGACGCGCCGCGTCTTACAAATCATAACAGAAAACAATATCACGAAGGAGATCTGAAAATGGCAAAACAAGGTGATTTGGATGCTTTCAAGGGCAATGCGGCAGTGGAAGAGATCGTAGATGCTTCTAAAAAGGTCAAAGTAGGTATCATCGGCACCGGCTGGATCGCGGAAGCCCATGTTATGGAATATCAGAAAATGCCTGACGTGGAGATCGTTGCGATGGCGGATCTGATCCCAGGAAAGGCAGAAGCCTTCGCGGAGAAGATGGGCGTGGAAAACGTCCGTTTCTATCCCTCGGACAAGGCTCTGGTGGACGCGGAGAAGGATCTGGATGCGGTCAGCATCTGCACCTATAACCGTCAGCACGCGCCCTGCGCTATCTATGCTCTGGAGCACGGCCTGAACGTTCTTCTGGAGAAGCCCATGTGCGTAACTCTTGACGAAGCGGTAGAGATCGTGAAAGCAGAGAAGAAGAGCGGCAAGGTCCTGTCAATCGGCTTCCAGCCCAGACTGGATCCGAACATGCAGATGATCAAGAAGATCGTTGAATCCGGCGAACTGGGCCAGATCTATTACATCCAGACCGGCGGCGGCAGAAGAAAGGGTATCCCGACCCCCTTCGGTACCTCATTTATTGAAGACAAGACCGCAGGCCTTGGCGCTTTGGGCGACATCGGCTGCTATTCCCTGGATATGGTGCTGAATGCCATCGGCTATCCGAAGCCTCTGACCGTCAGCGGCTACAAGTCCGCTTTCTTCGGAAAGAATCCCGAGACCTTTACGTCCAAGGGTTATCCGGCAGAGTACGCGGAACTTTTCAATGTGGATGACTTCGCGGCGGCGTTTGTCCGCCTGGAGGGCGGCATCATCCTGGACTTCCGTATTGCGTGGGATATGCATCTGGATACTCCCGGCGATACCATCATCATGGGCACGAAGGGTTCTCTTCGCGTTCCGTCTACGGAATGCTGGAATGGCTCCATCGGCGGCCCCATGAAGATCTATCACGACGTGGCAGGCAAGGGCGTGGAGACCGAGATCCCCATGCTGGATTCCCTTCCGGAAGGCCTGTTCTATCATAAGCTCCGCAGTTTCGTGAACGCGGCGAAGAGCGGCGGAAAGGCACCGGTACCCTCCAGCGAGATCATTTACAACCAGGCGATCCTGGACGGCATCGTTCGTTCCAATGCGGCCGGAAGAGAAGTGGAGATCAATATCCCGGAGATCTGAGACCGCAGCTTCAATGATCCAGAAGACAAGGCCAGGCGGATCTGACCTGTTGAAAATGCCCGCAGGCGCAAGGCCTGCGGGCGTTTTTTTCAGCAGGAATACCGGTCTACCAGGGAAGTCTGCACGGAAATCTTTACGGCCGGAAGTTTCGGATCCCGGATCCTGGCAAACAGCTGTTTCGCGGCCAGCTGCCCCATGAATTCCTTCGGGACGTTGATGGTCGTCAGGTCCAGGATCTGGCTGAGAGGGATATTATCGAATCCGATGACCGCGACGTCCTCCGGAATGCGTTTCCCGGCTTCCCGGAAGGCTTTGATGGCGCCGGCCGCGATCAGGTCGTTATCCGCGAAATAGCAGCGGGCCAGAGGCTCGTTCCATTTCAGGATCTCTTTCATATCGGAGTAGGCGCCGTTTACGGAAGGCGTCAGTTCATGGACGATGGACTGGGAAAATGACATGCCATGGGCGCGGACCGATTTCCGGAATCCGTTCTCTCTCTCCAGAAAATTGTTGATCCGGTAGGAGGATTTCAGATAACCCGGCTGTGCCTTGCAGGTCTGGATCAGATGCCGGGCAGCCAGATAGGCTCCCTGTTCGTTATTGATCAGGACGGTGTCGCAGGTGAAGGATTCAAAATAGCTGTCCAGCACCACCACAGGAAGGGGCAGTGAAAGGAATGGCCGAAGGTCCGGCGTGACCATTTCCGTCCCCAGAAGGATCAGGCCGGCGCTATCGGAAAACTGGATGCGCTCCAGGTCTTTTTCCGTAAAGTCCGCCTCATACAGATACTGGGTCCTGAGATGATATCCTTCCTCGGCGCAGGCGGACTGGATCCCTTCGGATACCTTCGAAAAGAAAGGGGTGTCGTCTACGATGGCGCCGCTTTTTTTATATACGATGAAATCGATGGCGCCGGTCCGGATCTTTCTGGAATTGATCCGCTGAAAATCGTAGCCGTATTTTTCTGCCGCGATCCGTACTCTTTTCCTGGTCTCCGCGCTGACCCCGGGTTTGTCATTCAATGCCATGGATACCGCCGCGGTACTTAAGTGCAGTTCCTTTGCGAGTTCTTTTGCTGTAATCGGCATAGGCAGATCTCCTTCGCGTCTTGTGTGATTCCCGGCTTTATCATGCGGGATACAGGAATAAATGTCAAGAATTAAGTTAAAAATTAAGTGAATTTTACTTAATTATCTGATGCTATTCAGCCGGGAATCGCATAAAATAATGTCAGAAAGAGTGTAAATTATGTCATCTGATGGCATTTGAAGGAGGTTTATCTATGGCAGCGAAGATCAAACTGGGTTACGCCCCTACACGCCGCAGTATTTTCAGCGCGCCGGCGGCGCTTGAGTTCCGGGGCCTGATCGCGGACAAGCTTACAGAGCTTGGCGTGGATTTTGTGGACATTACGGACGTGAATGATGAAGGCCTGCTCTTTGACGATGCGGGGCTGGAAAAGATCATCACCAAATTCAAGACGGAAAAGGTGGACGGCCTGTTTATTCCCCACGCGAATTTCGGCACGGAATATGAATGCGCGAGACTCGCGAAGGAGCTGGGTGTTCCGGTGCTTCTCTGGGGCCCCAGGGATGAGCGGCCGGACGCGCAGGGCATGCGCCTTCGGGATTCCCAGTGCGGCCTGTTCGCGACCGGCAAGGTGCTGCGCCGCTTCAAAGTGCCGTTCACTTATATGAACAACTGCAACCTTTCGGATCCTGAATTCGAGCGGGGCATCCGTGATTTCCTGGCGGTCTGCAACGTGGTACGGACCTTCCGGCACATCCGGATCCTCCAGATCGGCCCCCGGCCTTTTGATTTCTGGAGCACCATGTGCAACGAGGGCGAGCTTCTGGAAAAGTTCAACATCCAGCTTTCCCCCATCCCGCTTCCGGAGTTGTACCAGGAAATGAGAAAATGGAAGGAAGAGAAGGCGGAAGTGGCGGAGGTCGTGGCTTATTGCAAGGAAAACATGACCTGCGATATTTCTGATATGTATCTGGAAAATGTGGCCTGCCTGAAAGTCGCGATGAAGCATCTGGCAGAAAAGTACGGCTGTAACGCCATTGCCATCCAGTGCTGGAACGCGCTGCAGGACGAGATCCACATCATGCCCTGCGCGGCGAACGCGCTCTTGAATGAAGAGGGGATCCCGGTGGTCTGCGAAACGGATATCCACGGCGCCATCTCCCAGCTTCTTGCGGAGGCGGCTTCGATGAATGAGCGCCGGGTCATGTTCTCTGACTGGACGGTCCGCCATCCGGACAATGACAACGGAGAACTGCTGCAGCACTGCGGTCCCTGGCCGATTTCTGTGGCGAAGGAAAAACCCACCATCTGCGTACCGGTGGCTTTCCCCCAGAACGGCGCGGTTTCCGCGGAAGCGAAGCACGGCCCCATGAGCCTGCTGCGTTTTGACGGTGATGACGGCGAGTATTCGATCCTCCTGGGGCACGCGAGAGGCATTGACGGGCCTTGGACCCGGGGCACCTACGTCTGGGTCGAGGTAGCGAACCTGAAGCGCCTGGAAGCGAAGGTGGTGGAAGGCCCCTATATCCATCATGTGGCGGCCATCCATGGAGACATCGTACCCGTCATCTATGAGGCCTGCAAGTATATCGGCGTGAAGCCGGACCTGTACGATCCCATTGAAGACAAGGTGCAGGCATACCTGCACGGTGAAGACGTGGTATTTGACGAGGTATGATCAAATGAAGCAGGAAATGTGGAGAACACCTGCAAAGCGGAGGCAGATATGATCGATTTGAAAGCATTAGCCTATGAACTCAGGCGGGATACCGTCGATATCATCATGGCGGGCGGCGGCGGACACATCGGCGGCGATATGAGTGTAATGGAGATCCTGACAGCACTGTATTTTAAAGAAATGAAGGTGTCTGCCGATGATCCGGAGGATCCGGACAGGGACTATTTTATCATGAGCAAAGGCCATTCCATGGAGGCCTATTACGCGGTTCTGTGTAAAAAGGGCTTTCTGGACCTCGCGGACGTCAAGGCGCGTTTTTCCAGGTTCGGATCGCCTTACATCGGCCATCCCCACAATACGCTTCCCGGAATCGAAA
>CADCQD010000024.1 GCA_902803485.1 uncultured Eubacteriales bacterium
ATCGTATCCATCATGCCGGGCATGGATGCGCGCGCGCCGGAACGGACCGAAACCAGGAGCGGATTCGCAAGGTCGCCGAATTTCTTTCCGGTGATGTGTTCCATCTTTACGATGTATTCCTGGATCTGGGTGAAGATCTCGTCATTGATCTCTCTGCCGTCCTCATAATACTGCGTGCAGGCTTCTGTGGTGATGGTAAAGCCCTGCGGAACCGGAAGACCGATATTGGTCATTTCAGCCAGGTTCGCGCCTTTACCGCCAAGCAGTTCACGCATGTTTGCGTTTCCTTCAGAAAACAGGTAGCACCATTTTTTTGCCATGTTCTCTCCTCCTAAACATATTTCCCGGGGGCCGATCCCCGATTTATAACGATGCCGCGTCTGCGGCTTCAGTCCAATAAAATATTATACCAATCAGAATTGACTTTGTAAAGTTTTGTTATTTAATTATCACAGTTTTCCGCAGTCTGTCCGGAGGGTCCCGGCCCCCCTTCAGCTGCGGATCCTACGCCCTCTTACAGGCGGAACAGTTTGATTCCCTGATATCTTGGCTCGCAGGTAAAATTGATCCGGAGCTTCCTCAAAAACGCGATCTCGCTGCTGGAGGGAATGACTGTTATGTGCGCGTCGCAGTCATGCAGGTCCGGGATCTTTTCCAGCACCCGCGCCGCGTATTCATCCGTCGCGGCATTCACCGCGATGGCGATCAGGGTCTCATCCGTATGGAGCCGGGGATTCTGGCTTCCCAGATACTGGGTCTTCAGATGCTGTACCGGGTCCAGAAGATGTTTCGGGATCAGCTCGTGCGCGTCATCCACGCCTGCCAGATACTTCAGCGCGTTCACGATCATGGCGCTGCAGCAGCCCAGCATGCTCTTGGTCTTTCCGGTAATGATCTTTCCGTCCGCCAGCTGCATGGCCGCGACAGGCGCCCCCGTCTCTTTTTCCAGTTCCAGCGCGGGTGTTACCACCGGGCGGTCCGCGGTCGTGAGTTCCATTTCATCCATGATGCTCTCGATCCGTTCCGCTTCTCCCTGATCTCCGTGCCTGCTGTTGATGCGCTGAAGAAGCGCGGTATAGTATCTGCGGATGACCTCCTGGCGGGATGCTTCCCGGCAGACCTCGTCATCCGATATGCAGTAACCCACCATATTCACGCCCATGTCTGTGGGAGACTGGTACGGGCAGCTGCCGTAGATCTTCCGGAAGATGGCGGACAATACCGGGAAGGATTCCACGTCCCGGTTATAGTTCACTGCCGCCTTATCATAAGCGGCCAGATGGAAGGGGTCGATCATGTTCACGTCCGAAAGGTCTGCTGTCGCGGCTTCGTACGCCAGATTGACCGGATGCTTCAGCGGCAGGTTCCAGACCGGGAAGGTCTCGAACTTCGCGTAGCCCGCGTGTACGCCCCGGACGTTCTCATTGTAGATCTGGGAAAGGCAGGTGGCCAGCTTCCCGGAACCGGGTCCCGGCGCCGTCACGATGACCAGCGGCCGCTCGGTCTTAATATAGTCGTTCTTTCCGAAACCGTCCTCGGAAAGAATAAAGGGCACATTGGAAGGATAGCCATTGATGAAATAATGACGGAATACAGGAATGCCGTGATCCTTCAGGATCTCCATGAGATGCGTGACCGCCTGGGATTCTCCCCGGTTTCTGGTGATCACCACAGAACCTACATAGAGTCCCACAGACCGGAACATATCGATCAGCCGGAGCACTTCCATGTCATAGGTGATGCCGGAATCGCCTCTCCGCTTCGCGGATTCCAGCGCGTCCGCCGCCACCGCGATGATGATCTCCGCCTGGTCTTTCAGCTGGAGAAGCATCCGGAGCTTACTGTCCGGCTGGAAGCCCGGCAGGACCCTGGACGCGTGATTATCATCAAAAAGCTTGCCGCCGAATTCCAGATACAGCTTGCCGCCGAGTTCGCGGATCCGCTTCCGGATCTCTTCCGACTGCATGTGGATATATTTATCATTATCAAAACCGATCGCGCGCATTTTCGCCTCCTTATCTGCCCTGAACACAAACGCTTTCCCAAACTAAAACAGTTTATCATATCCGGACCGTCTTGAAAAGGAGTTTTAGTAAAAAATCCGGCTGCGAAAACATGCTTTTTTCACAAATCCGTGTTATAGTGTTCTCCGGCTGGACATAAAACAGCCGGAAAGGAGACTTATGCTTCCAGAGAATACCACGATCCTGGTCAGCTATCTGAATACGCTCCTCCGCGATGAGTACGATGATCCGGAGGACCTTTTCTCCTCTCTCTGCGAGGACGGGGAAGAGATCACGCGGAAACTTGCACAAGCGGGCTATCACTATGATCCGGAAAACCATAAGTATTCACAAATCTGAAACTGACGCTTGAAAATCTCTTTGAAATCAAGTACACTGTTTCACGGATTATTATTGTCATACACATACATACAGGAGGTACACTATGGCACAGATCACAAAAGATACCATTATCGGCGATATCCTTCGTCAGGATCCCACCGTTGCTCCCATTCTGATGGCTGCCGGTATGCACTGCCTCGGCTGCCCCGCGTCCCAGGGCGAATCTCTGGATATGGCCTGCATGGTGCACGGCATTGATGCCGACCAGCTGGTAGTTACGGTGAATGAGTTCCTTGCGGCGAAGGAAGCGTAACTGATCATAGCGATCTCACAGAAAACGGTGCAGCCCGCGGGCTGCACCGTTTTTTGCGTTATATTACAAAATTGTCCATGTATTTCTTGCTGAGCTTCAGGCTCTTCAGCACGTCCTCCCGGGAGCCTTCGAAGGCCCGGTCTTCCACCTCGATGCAGGTGCATCCGTTGTAGCCGATGTCCGTCAGCGCGGAAACATATCTGCCCCAGTCCACGTCTCCGAGGCCCGGGATCTTGGGGGCCATGAAATCCAGCGGATACGCCATGATGCCCACGTCATTCAGCTTGTCGGGATAGACCTTGATGTCCTTATAGTGTACATGGAAGATCTTGTCTTTGAATTCATAGATCGGTTTGATATAATCGATCATCTGCCAGACAAAATGAGACGGATCATAGTTGATGCCGAAATTGTCATAGGGCAGCAGCTCGAAGATCTTCCGCCAGTTGCTGGGAGTAGTCATGATGTTCTGTCCTCCCGGCCACTGGTCCACACCGAACAGCATCGGGCAGTTTTCAATAGCGACCTTGACTCCCAGTTCCTTCGCCAGATCCAGGATCGGCGTCCAGACGTCCTTCACCATCGCCAGGTTTTCGTCCACAGTTTTCGTCTGGTCGCGGCCGATAAAGGTCGTAGCCATATTGACGCCCAGTGCCGCGCTCGCACGGATCACAGTCTTCAGGTGCTCATTCGCGGCTGCCCGCTTCGCGAGATCGCCATCCAGATTGTTCGGATAGTATGCCAGGGAAGAGATCTGTACGCCCTTCTCCTTTGCGTAGTCCAGAATGTGCGCCTTATACGCCTCAGCTTCCAGCACCCGCGCCACATCGATATGCGCAGTGCCGGCATATCTGCGCTCGGCGCCTCCTGCCGGCCAGCAGGCTACTTCCACGCACTCAAAACCCAGTTCCGAGGCGATATCCATCATCTCGTCATAGTCCGCCCAGTCCAGAATGGACGTGATGAAACCCATCTTCATATAGCTTCCTCCTGTTTTTTATTCATCAAAGATATTTGCTTTAAACACTGACATCAGGCGCTCCTGAACATCCGGATCCGTCAGCTCCTGATTCGGTGAAAGGGGTGAAAGATAACCTGCGTCCACACCGTAATAATTCTTCATGAGATACTTGATGCCGGGGATCAGGCCGCCCACTTCCCTCGCGTCCAG